>CAZTQF010000577.1:0-2563 GCA_964615255.1 uncultured candidatus Brocadiaceae bacterium
GACGGCGCGAGCCGGCTCGCCGCAGCACCTTCGGGTGCAGGCGCCAGGGTCTCGTAGCGGTGCGCGGTCGCCGGCAGCAGGCGCTGCGCCAGCTCGATGGAGCCGCCGATGTCGTAGGGCTCGCCGAGGCTGTGTCCTTCGAGCAGCCGCGCGTAGTCGTGGCCACCAAACGGCCCTGGCACCGCGAGCCCGGTCAGGCCGACCGGCACGCCCGGCACGGCGAGCTCCACCCGACGTCGGATCTCCGCGACGGCCGCGGCGAACTGCCCGTCGACGAAGTCGAGCCACAGCGACCACGCGCGCAGATCTCGCGGCAGCAGCCGGTCGCCGAGCTCGCGGGTGCGGACCTGATCGGTGCCGAGCGGGACCGCCTCCTCGAACGCCGCATAGCTGGTGCCGAGCGCCTCGTTGAGGCCGTCGACGTCCGCGAACTTCGTCGCGCAGAACGCGCGCCACTGGTCGACGCAGCGCCCGCACCGACAGGTGTCCAGCGGCGCGTTGTGGCGGGTCGAGGAGGCCTCGTCGGCGAGCGCCACGAACAGCAGCGCCTCGGGGCCGACCCGCCGCGCCTCCTGCGCGGCGGCGGCCGCCGCTGCCGCGACGCGACCGGGCTCTGCGAAGCAGACCGGCCGCGCGAGGCCGCGCGGGTCGCGCGTGCGCTCGAACTGCTGCACGACCGGATCCCACTCCGCGTCCCGGAGCTCGAGCAGCCCCTTGCCGATCGGCTGGTCGAGGTAGAACCGCAGCCCCGCCGAGCGCAGCGGGGTCGGGTCGCCGCCGCGACCGAGCTGGACCGCCGTGAACCCCGCCTCGCGCGCGAGCGCCGGCCCTGCCTCGACGTCGCTGCACCACAGCACCTTCTCGAAGCGCTCGGGCGGCGCGACGGGGCGCTGCGCGCCCATCGGCACAGCCAAGATCGCCAGCAGCGCCGCCAGGAGCGCCCGAGAGGACCACGCCCTAGCGGATGTCATAGTCCCGCAGCTTCTCCCAGAGCACCTTGCGCGAGATGCCCAGGACCGAGGCGGCTTTGGTCCGGTGCCCGCCGACCCCGCGGAGGACGTGCTCGAGGTGCGCGCGCTCGGCTTCGACCAGCACGGCCCGCAGCGTGGGCATCTGCTCCGGCGGCTCGAGCGCCGCCCGTCGCGACTTGTCGACGGGGAGCAGGTGCTCCTTCTTCAGGATCGTGGCGCCGCCCGACAGCGCGATCGCCTGCGCGCAGCGGTTCTCCAGCTCGCGGACGTTGCCCGGCCACGAGTAGGCGCTCATCGCCTCCAGCACGTCGGTCTTGACGGTGAAGCGGCGGCCGGCGCCGAGCTTCTCGACGAAGTGGTGCACCAGCAGCGGGACGTCGCCCTCGCGGTCCCGCAGCGCGGGCAGCTGGACCGGCACGACGTTCAGGCGATAGTAGAGGTCCTCGCGGAACTTGCCGGCGCGCACGTGGTCCAGCAGCGACACCTTGGTCGCCGCGACGACGCGGATGTCGACCTGCACCAGCTCCTCGCCGCCCACGCGCTCGAACTCGCGCTCCTGGAGCACCCGGAGCAGCTTGACCTGCACCGACATCGGCATGTCGCCGATCTCGTCGAGGAAGATCGTGCCCCCGTCGGCGACCTCGAAGCGACCGCGGCGCTGGCGACCGGCGTCGGTGAAGGCGCCCTTCTCGTGGCCGAACAGCTCGCTCTCGAGCAGCGTGTCGGGCAACGCCCCGCAGGACAGGGCGACGAACGCGCGGTCCTTGCGGGCGCTCAGGCGGTGCACCGCGCGCGCGATCCGCTCCTTGCCGGTGCCGCTCTCCCCCTCGATCAGCACCGAGGCGTCGGTCGCCGCGACGGTCCGAACGGTCTTCACGACGGCCCTCATCGCCCGGCTCTGGCCGATCACGCCCGGCAACCCGCCGTCGGCGGTCTGCAGGCGCTCCTTCAGCCGCTGGTTCTCGTCGACGAGCGCGCGGAACTTGCCGATCCGCTGCAGCCGGTCCACCACGTGCTCGTTGAGGAAGGGCTTCTGGATGTAGTCGTCGGCGCCGAGCCGCATCGCTTCGACGGCGTGCTCGACGGTCGCGTAGGCGGTCATCATCAAGACCTCGGTGTCCGGCCGCGCGTGCTTGGCCGCCTTGAGCACCTCGAGGCCGTCCGCGCCGGGCAGCCGGACGTCCGTGATGACGACGTCGTAGCTCTTGCGCTTGAGGCCGGCGATCGCCGCTGCGCCGTCGGCCACGTGCTCCACCTCGTGGCCAGCGGCTTCGAGGTCGTCGGCGAGCGTGACGGCGATGGTCTGCTCGTCCTCGACCAGCAGGACGCGCATGCCGCCGTCAGCCACGGCGGTCCTCGTCCGTGCCGGCGACGTCGGCGCCCGGGCTGTCGGCGCGCTCGTCGACGTCGGCGAAGTCGTCGTCCCCGAGCGGCAGCTCGACGGCGTCTGGCTCCCGCAGGCGCGTCTCACCGAACGAGACCACCCGGTCCCCACCCGCAGCGAACGCGTGCTCGAGCGCGGCCTCGACCTGCGAGAGGAGCGAGTCGAAGAACAGCGTGGCGCGGTCGTCGCAAGACGTCATGCCGATGCT
>CAZTQF010000578.1:0-2563 GCA_964615255.1 uncultured candidatus Brocadiaceae bacterium
GCAGCCCGACCTCGCTCGGCACCAGCGCGCGCACCGCGCCGTCTTGCGGCGACACCTCGCGCACCCCGCCCTGCTGCTGCCCCGCTCCGGCGTCTGCGACCAGGTAGACGTCGGCGCGCGCGTCGTAGATCACGGCTGACGGCCGCACCAGCGACGCCGGCGCGCCGCCGCCGCCGCACGCCGCGAGCGCGCACGCCAGCACGCCGGACCCCGCGCGCGCTGCGCCCCTTCTCACCACGACTCCTTCAGCCCCGCCATGCGCAACACCTTGCGCCACTCGCGGCCGGTCACAGGCTGCACCGAGAGCCGGCTGCCGCGCTGCAGCAGCATCATCTCCTCCAGCTCCGGCTCCGCCTTCATCATGTCCCGCGTCACCGGCGCGGCCGCCTTCGCGACGAACGCGACGTCGACGTGGTACCAGCGAGGATCGGCGGGGTCGCTGTCCGGGTCGAAGTACTTCGTACCCTCCTCGAACTGCGTCTGGTCCGGATAGCCGCCCCTGCAGACTCGCGCGAGGCCCACGACCGCCATCGGCTTGGCGTTGCTGTGGTAGAAGAGCACGCCGTCGTCCACGTGGACGTCGTCGCGCAGCAGGTTGCGCGCCTGGTAGTTGCGCACGCCGTTCCAGTAGGTCTCGCCGTCTTCCTGCAGCTGATCGATGCCGTAGACGTCCGGCTCGGACTTGAACAGCCAGTAGCGACGCGCTCGCTTGGACTTCTTGGTCGCCATGGGGCCCGAGGATAGGGCGGCCGCGCGCTACTGCCAGAGCGCGCGCAGCGCGGCCGTGTCGCGCTTGCCCAACCGCAGCCCCACGGGCTGGTCCTCGTCGCCGAGCCGGGGTTGGCCACGGGCGATCAGGCGCTCCTCTCTGCCCGGGTCCCAGATGCGCGCCCGCCCCAGCGCGTCGCCGTTGCGGCGCATCAGCACGAACTCCCAGTCGTGCGCGCCGAAGCCCGCGCGCATGTCGACGGGATCTCGGCCGACGAAGTCCCGCAGCGTGTCCTCGACGAAGTCTCCGACCTCGCTGCGGTCTTGGTCCTCGCCTTGCAGCTTCCAGCTGCCGTCGTCCTGGATCCGGAAGCTGCGCGCGCGCCCGTCGCGGTGCAGCAGGTCGAGCCGCTCGACCTGCGCGGCCTGCTTGAGGATCGACTTGTCGCAGTAGGTCGTCCACGCGCGCTGCAGCGTCTCGAGCGCGACCTTGGGCACCAGCGCGACGTTGTCCGGCTCGTCGCTCCGCGCGCAGTAGACCAGCGGCTTGTCCCCGCCGACGTCGGCGTCGCCGCCGAACCAGACGGTGTGCGCCTGCGCCTCGTGGATTCTGCGGGTGGTGAGCGCCCAGCGCGCGCCGGACATGCCGTAGCGCGGGTCGGAGGCGCGCGGGCGCGTGACGTCCTCGTCGGTGACGAACTTGCGCGCGATCAGGCGCTGCAGCGCGTGGGCGGCCTCGTTCACGGGGGTCGCCCGCGCCGGGTACTCGACCGGCTCGATCAGCCGCCACGGCGCGCTCTGGCTGTCCCGCCGCAGCCGGATCCGGTCGCCGCGACCCTGTCCCGGGTCGACGACCAGCTCTGCCAGCTGCTCGAACGTGCTCTCGCCCATCGGGACCAGGATGCGCGCCCGCAGGTTGTTGGCGGCGTTGACGAACACCTTGCCGTACTGGCGGTTGTCGCTGATGAAGAGGTGCCCGCGCTCGGGCAGGTAACCCCAGACCTGGCCCTGCTCGACCCAGAGCTCGAGCTGCTCGGCGCCGAAGGCGCCGTCGACCGAGATCCGGATGTCGGGGTCCCGGTCCGGACGGCGCGCGATGCTCGGCTGGAAGAAGTCGACCCGCAGCGACACCACCGCCGTGATGAACTTCTGGGCCGCGAGCGGGTCGGCGCGACCCTGGACCGGCGAGGTCAGCTGCCACTCCTTGCCGCTGCGCGACAGCTCGAGCACCTCGCGTCCGCCCAACGCGTTGACCTGGTCGACGCGCAGCTTGTTGGTCTGCACGAACTGATGGCGAAAGACCTGCTTCTCGCGCAGGTCGTCGAGGCCGACCTTCATCGTCTCGAGGAGCGCGTTGCCGCCCTGCCAGATCTTGCCGTCGATGCGCAGGAACCGGGTCTCGCCGAGCGGGCCCGGGTCGCCGACATCGATGTCGAGGCGCTGCTCGTCGCCCCACTCGACGATGAACTTCAGCTTCGGCGGCGAGAGGCCCGCCTGCTCGCGGCCGGCCTCGTCGTCGGCCAGCGGCACCGCCAGCAACTGCGCCGAGTTCCATGCGTTGACGATCGCGGTCAGGTAGCCCGCCGACGCGATGTCGACGATCGGCTCCTGGATCTGGAAGCGCCCGTCCGGCGCGCGGCCGAGCTCGACGGGCTCGCGCTCGTGGAACTGCCAGCGGATCCGGCTCGCGCGGCCCAGCGACCGCCCCCCGAGCGCAGCGGTCTCGACGCGCGCCTCGACTGGCGCCTCACGGTCGGTCAGCGCGAGCACGCCGACCAGCACGCCGACGAGGGCCAACAGGACCAGGATCGCTCTGCCACCCATCAGTGCCTCCGCCGCCACCAGACGGCCAAAC
>CAZTQF010000579.1:0-2558 GCA_964615255.1 uncultured candidatus Brocadiaceae bacterium
TGCGCGCACTGCGCGCCCGCGGCGACGCCGTGCCGGTCCTGATCGTGTCGGGCAAGCAGCCCTGGCAGAGCGCGCTGACCTCGGAAGAGCTGGCGCCCGGGCGGTGGCTGACCAAGCCGGTCAAGCCCCGTGACCTGCTCGACGCGGTCCGCGGCCTGCTGGCAGGCGACTAGCCTCAGCGCGCCTCGAAGCAGCGACGCGCGAACGCCCGCAGCTCTGCTGCAGAAGAAGCGGCCCCGTAGGGCCAGGGCGTCGGCCGCTCGTGGAGCAACGCGAGGTCGAGGTCCTCGCGGTCGGCTCGTTCCTGCCCGGCGACGTACTCCATGAGCCGATCGATGGCCACGCTCGCCGGATAGCCGGACAGCTTGAGCGCGCGCACGGGGAGGTCTTCGAGGGCCCGCAGCGTCGGCGCGGGGATCGCGCCTGCGCCGATCAAGACGACCCCGGACACGAGGGGACGCAGCTTCGCGAGCTGGATGCCCACGACGGCTGCTGCCTCCCGATCGCAGACGAGCACCGGCTTGGGCCCGTCGGTCTCGAACACAGCGGGCAGCGCCTCGAGGACACCCCGCACGGCCGCGGCGTACGGGCGCCCCCCGCCGGGGGAACCGAGCACGCAGACGTTCCAGCCGTCCTCGAGGCCGAAGGCACCGAGTTCGCGCGACAGCCACGCGCCGGAGCGGAACGGCGGCGAAGCCGGCCGGCGCGCGCCGATGCTGTAGGCGGGCGCGCCGGTGGCGAACACGACGGTCGGCCGCGGCCCACCGTCGGGATGAGCGCGCAGCAGGCAGGGCTGAAAGCTGTCGCCGAACGGCAGCCCCGTCGGCACGACGCCGCCCATACCGGACAATGGCGGGCGGTCCTCAGAGACGTTCTCCAAACAGCGCTCGAGCCGCAGGAGGTCCTGCACGGCGTCGCTCTGCACCGCGAACGCCTCGCCGGTGTAGGCCCGAGAGACCTCGGCGGCGCAGCCGTCGAGCAGCGCTCGCCGTAGCGGGTCGAGGTCCGCGCGGACCGCGACCGCCCCCCCCATCGCCAGCTCGGCGCGCTCTTGGTAGCCGCGGAGCACGTGGAACGTCCAGCGCAGGCGCGGGTCGCTGGCGCGCGGGCCGGCGCCGTCGAGCAGCGTCCGCAGCTCGACCTCGTAGGCGCCGTCAGCCAGGTCGTCGCACGGAAAGGCGAGCCGCGCCTGCGCGAGCCGCACGTCCTCGAGGTCGGTCTTGTCGGACAGCGCTTCGACGTGGACCCGCTCGCCCGACGACTTCGAGATCGAGAGCTCGAACGTCATCCTGCCTGCGGGCGGCAGCGAGAAGGGCAGCATCACCGAGAAGTTCGCGACGCGGCACGCAGGCTGCTTGCCGCGGGGATCGACCACTTCGGGCAGCACGAACAGCCCGAGCGCGCACCGGAGCTGGAACGCGGCGTCCGGCTCACATCCGCGCAGAAACGCGAGCGCGTTCGCGACCGGGACGAAGGGCACCCCGCCGTCGCTCGCCGCGAGCAGCCCCGCGACGGCCCGGACGTCGGCCTCGCTGCGCCCGGCGAGCGCGTCGAAGAGCTCGGCGCGACGCCGCTCCAAGTGCAGGTAGCCCCACCGCTCTCGATAAGCCGGGCCCTGCGCCGACGCCGAGCCAGCCGCGGTCCCCAGGCACACGAGGAGCCAGCAGGCGGCGCGCAGCGAGAGGTGGCGGGAGCTCATCGACGCATCCTAGCGCGGAGCGGCGCGCCCGAAACCTCAGCGCACGCGCAGCGAGCGGTGGACCTGCGGCACGACGCGCAGGTCGAAGCCCGCGCGCGCAGCCGCCGCGACGAAGCGCTCGAGGTCCTGCGCCGGCAGCGGCCCCTTGCAGTCCCCGAACGGCGTCGCGGGCTGGAGGACCAGCAGCACCTTGCTGCGAAGGTCGCGCAGCTGCTCGAGCGCCCGCTCAAAGCTCACGTCCGTCGCGTTCGCCGTCAGCACGATCTTGACGTCGACGGTCGCGCCGCGGCGCAGCGCGATCTCGCAGCATCGCACGTGTCGGGCCCCGTGGTCGTCCCCGGGCCCGAGCAGCAGCTCCTTGTCGACGGGTTCGCCGAGCGTCTCGGGGAGCTTGTAGTCCGCGCTCAGGTGATCGACCTGGTTGACGCACGCCGCCAGCGCATCTGGGTCGTGGGCCGCGGTCTCGAGGTGCAGGCGGAACCCCTGCTCGCGGACCGCGCGGCCCAGCTGGTGCACAAAGGTCGGGAAGGCCAGCGGCTCGCCGCCCGTGACGCTGACCCGCAGCTGCTGTTGGCCGGGCAGCGCGGCGGTCGCGACCTGTCGGACCAGCTCGGCGGCCCGGGTCGCCCGGACCGGGTTGGGCTCCTGCTGCGTGCGCACGCCGAAGCAGATCGGCGCCGACGCCGGCGCTTCGTAGCTGTTTGGCGTGTCGCAGTAGCGACACCGGAGCGGACAGGTGGCGACGCGCAAGAAGGCCATCGGCACGCCGACGAACCGGCCCTCTCCCTGCACCGAGTGGAAGACCTCGATGAGCGGCGCGCGCGCCTCCTTGGCCTGCCGCTCGGCGTCCTGCCGCTTG
>CAZTQF010000580.1:0-2557 GCA_964615255.1 uncultured candidatus Brocadiaceae bacterium
GGCTGCTGCAGCAGGACCCGCAGCGCGGCTGGGTCGACCTGGAGGTGCTGCCCAAGGCCGTCGACGCAGCGCCCAAGGAGGTCCGTGCCGACCTGCTCGCCCGCCAGGGCGTCGCGGACGTAGCGGTGTGGCGCGAGGCGCGCGGCGTCGCCGTAGGCGCAGGCGACCCGCTGCCCCTGTCGGTGTTCGGGCTCGGGCCGCTGCACGACACGTCGGCGTTCGCCCACTACGTCGTCAACCGGGGTCGGGACCTGAAGGCCTCGGACCTCGCGGCGCGACCCGGCGTGCTGCTGGGCGGCGAGGCGGCGCACCTGCTTGGCGTCGACGTCGGCGACACGCTGACGCTCGGCGAGCCGCCGCTGCAGCAGCGCGTCGAGTGTCGCGACGGACAGCTCGTGCCGATCCCGCTGCCCGAAGGCGCCGTCCCGTTCTCGACGACGGTGGAGGTCGTCGGCGTGCTCGCCCACCAGAAGCTCGGCAAGCGGGCGGCCGGCTTGATGGCGGTCACGACGCTGCCGCTGGCCGAGCGGCTGCGGCCGGTGGGGGGCAGCCTGTTCCACATCCTCCGGGAGCCGGGCACCGACCTGGACCGCATGCGGCAGGAGCTGCGCGCGGAATACACGGTGCAGGACGTGCGCGGCGCGATGATCGGCGAGGGCGCCGACGAGCGCGCGTTCCGCAACGGCCTCAAGATCCTCGGCGGCCTCGCGCTGCTGCTCGGGATGTACGTGGTCTTCCAGACGCTCTCGCACGCGCTGGTCTCTCGGATAAGGCAGCTGGGCCTGCTCCGGTGCCTCGGCGCTGGCACCGGCGCGATCACCCGGATCTTCCTGCTGGACGCGCTGATGCTGGGCGCGGTCGGCGCGGCGTTGGGCGTCGGCCTCGGGCTGCTGCTGGCGCTCTGGCTGCAGAGTCAGCGGGTGAGCTCGCTCGGCCTCGGCAAGGAGTGGGCGACCTTCGAGGTGCCGTGGTTCCCGGTGCTGTGGACAGCGGCGCTCGGCGTCCTGTTCACGCTCGCGGGCGCGATGTTCCCGCTCGTGCGCGCGCGCACGGTGCCGGCGCTCGACATCCTGCGCGCGCGCGGCGTCGCGCCGGGCAACGACGACGGCGTCGACCTGCTCAAGGGCGTGCACCTGTGGATGTTCTCTCTGCTGGTCCTGGCGCTGCCGCTGGCGTACCTGGCGATGACGCCGCTGGCGGTCGAAGAAGGCCAGGAGACGCGCGCCGTCCTGCTCGAGCTCGGCGGCATCCTCGGGCTCTTCGGCGGCGTGCTGCTGCTCGCGCCCGGCCTCACGACGGTCCTCGGCCGCGTGATGCTGCTGCCGTTCCGGCCGTTCGCCGCCATGTCGACGTGGCTCGTCGACAAGGTCCTGCAGCGCGCCGGCGGCCGCGTCGCGGCCGCTGTCTGCGGGCTGTCCGCCGTCATGCTGGCGACGCTCGGGCTCAAGACGCTGACCGGCTCGCTCGAGGCCGAGGTGCGACAGTTCGGGCGCGCAGCGCTGCGCGACGTGCTCATCGTGCAGTGCGAGCCGACCGACCTCGCGACGGCGCAGCGCCTCGCCGAGGTCCGTGGCGTGCGACGGGTGGACGCCTTCGAGGGCGAGGTGCGCGACGGGGGGTTCTTGCTGCGCGGCCTCCGGCTCGAGAGCGCCGCCGCCGAAGGCGGTCCGCTCGAGGGACACGCGGGCGCGGCGCGACGATACGCCGACGAACGCGGCCGCGCGCTCGTCGCCAGCAAGCGGCTGGCCAAGGCGCGCGGCTGGAGCCCGGGAGACCTCGTGGCGCTGCGCGACAAGAACGGCGCGCCGGTCAGCTACGAGGTGCTGCTGGTCAGCGACCGGGCGGGCTTTGACAGCGACGAGCGCGCGTTCGCGGTGTGCGATCCGCGGTGGCTGCGAAAGGACTTCTGCGTCAGCGAGCGCGCGGTCGAGCTGCTGACGCTGCACCTCGAGCCGCCGGTCAACCTCGAGGCGGTGCGCGCCGCGGCGCGCGCGACGCTGCCGGCGCTGCGGCGCAACAAGACCGGCGCCGAGATCGAGGCCTACCTGTTCCGGGACGTCGCGCGCGACTTCTTGCTGTTCGACCTGCTGCTGCTGTTGATGCTCGGGCTTGCGGGCGTGGGGCTGCTCAACGGCATGACCATCGCGGCGCTCGGGCGCGCCCGCGAGCTCGGCGTGCTGCGCGCGCTCGGGATCCGCCGCGGCGCGCTGGCCGGCAGCTTCCTCCTCGAGGGCGTGGTCGTCGCCGGGCTCGCCAGCGCGCTGTCGCTCGGCCTCTGCGTGCCGCTCGGCCAGGTGCTGGTGTTCGGGATGAACGCGGTCGCGCGGCTCGACGCGCCGCTGGCGGTCCCGTGGGCGTGGTTCGCCTACGCGCCGGCGCTCGCGTTCCTCACGGCCGTCGTCGCGTCGGTCGTACCGGCGTGGCGGGCGCTGCAGCAGAGCCCGAGCGAGTCGGTCCGATACGAGTAGCCGTGGGAGACTTGGCGTCAGCAGCGAGACGTTCGGGCGCGGCCGCGGGGCTGGCGACCCGCGCCCAGCTGCTCGCCGTGGGGGGCGGG
>CAZTQF010000581.1:0-2552 GCA_964615255.1 uncultured candidatus Brocadiaceae bacterium
GGCGGCGGCCGCCGCCGAGGACGCCGACCCCGCGCTGAAGGCGCTGCTCTCCGGCCTGGAGCCCGGCGCGCAACCTTCCGGCGAGCAGATGTACGCCATGTTCCAGTGGCTGCAGACGCAGCCGCCGGACCAGGTCGCCCGCTACGGAGGCATCGGCAACAGCGCGCGCTACGAGCACGTCTCGCTGGACGAGCTGGGGCTGTCGGGCCGGACCGCCGAGGAGCAGGCCAAGGCGCTCGGCAAGCTGGTCGCCGACGACGAGCTGTTCGCGTTCTTCGTGCTCGGCAGCGACCCGCTGCGCGCGCTCGACGACTTCCGTTACGTGTCCAACAACCTGACCGACGCTGATCTGCGAGAGGACTACGAGGACGCGCTGACCGCGCTCGTGCGCGCTGATCGCATCGAGGACGCGCAGGTCGACGACGACACCGCCCGCAGGATCCAGGAGACCGTCGGATTCAAGCAGGAGAAGGTGTCCGCGTCCGGCGAGGCCGAGGACGTCAAGGGCGAGGACAAGGTCAATCAGTGGGCGCCCGTCGGCTTCGTCTACTTCCTCTGGATCGCGATCTTCTCGATCGCGAACCTGCTGTTGACGAACACCGTAGAGGAGAAGAGCAACCGCATCATCGAGGTGCTGCTCTCCTCGGTGAGCCCGTCGCAGCTGATGCACGGCAAGATCTTCGGCATCGCCTTCACGGGGATGACCATCATCGGCACCTGGGTGGTGTTCGCGCTGCTCGCAGCGTGGCTCGCGCCGGCGCTGCTCGGCGACGGCGGCGGCTCGCTCGGCTTCCTGATCGCCGCGATCAGCAACACCAGCTACCTGACCTCGTTCGTGCTCTACTTCCTCGGCGGCTACCTGCTCTACGCCGCCGTGCTGGTCGCGATCGGCTCGGTCTGCAACACCCTGAAGGAGGCGCAGAACCTGATGCAGCCGGTCATGACGCTGCTCATGGTCCCGCTGATCGCCATGGTGTTCATCACCAAGGAGCCCAACGGCACGGTCGCGAAGGTGCTGAGCTACGTGCCGATCTACACGCCATTCACGATGATGAACCGCGCGGCCGGGCCGCCGGAGACCTGGGAGTATGTGAGCACCTCGGCGCTGCTCGTCGTGACGATCCTGCTGACCTTCAAGGCCGCCGGCAAGGTCTTCCGCGTCGGCGTCCTGATGACCGGCAACCCGCCCAAGCTGAAGGAGATCCTCGGCTGGCTGTGGCGGTCGTGAGCGCGCCGTCGCCAGACGTAGACGGCCGCGTGCTCGTCGTCGGCGGCGGCCAGGGAATCGGCCGCGCCATCGCTGCGGAGTATGCGGAGCGCGCCACCATCTGGACGCGCAAGGGCGGCGTCGACGCGGCCGACGAAGCCTCCCTCCGCGAGGCATCGTCGAAGCTGCTCGCGGCGCACGGCGCGCCTTACGCGCTCGTGCACACCGTCGGCGACTTCAGCGAGGTCCCGCTGCTGGAGACCAGCGAGCACACCTACCGCCACCTGTTCGAGAGCAACGTGACGACGGCGTTCCACGTCGTGCAGGCGATGGTCCCGGCGATGATGGCAGCTGGGCGCGGCCGCGTGGTGCTGTTCGCGGCCGCCGGCGCGGATCGGCAGCGCGGGATGCTGCGCGCGCCGGTCTACTTCGCGGCGAAGGCGGCGCTGATCCAGCTGGCGCGCTCCCTGGCGCTCGAGGCCGCGCCGTCCGGGGTGACCGTAAACGTCGTCTCGCCGGGGCTCATCGACCACGCGCAGAGCCACCGGGATTCGCAGGCCCGGATGCTGCCGCGGGTTCCGGCCGGACGCCTCGGCGAGCCGGGCGACGTCGTGGCGATGGTGCGCTATCTCCTTTCGCCGCAAGCCAGCTACGTCACGGGCGAGGTGTTCACCGTCGACGGCGGCCTGCAGGCCTGAGGAGGCTCGGCCGCGCCCCGCGGGGGCGCCCTCCCGGGCGGGCTCAGGAAAGCCTTGCCCGCGCCACCCGTGCGTGGGTAAACCGTTGGTTTCCCAAACGGTTACCTACCAGGACTGATCAAGATCGAACCTACGATCCTCTCCCCGACCGAGCACGACCTGTCCGCGCTGGACAGCGACGCCGTGCGCGCGGTCACGCGCCTCATCGACAAGGGCTACGAAGCCTACCTCGTCGGCGGATGCGTGCGTGACCTGCTGCTGGATCGGGCTCCCAAGGACTACGACATCGCGACCGAAGCGCGGCCCCAGCAGGTCAAGCGCACGTTCCCGCGCAACTGTCGGATCATCGGCCGACGCTTCAAGCTCGCCCACCTCCACTTCCACCGGAACACCAAGATCCTCGAGTGCTCGACGTTCCGTCGCAGCCCGCAGGAATCCGACGGCGGCGACGAGGAGGACCTGCTGATCACGCGCGACAACGAGTTCGGCACCGCCGAGGAGGACGCGCTCCGTCGCGACTTCACCATCAACGCGCTGTTCCTCGACCCCACCGAGGACAAGATCGTCGATCACGTCAACGGCCTCGCCGACATCGAGGCGCGGATGATCCGCACCGAATTCACCAATATCCGGGAACGCTTGGGATC
>CAZTQF010000582.1:0-2546 GCA_964615255.1 uncultured candidatus Brocadiaceae bacterium
GTGTCCACGTCACCCGACACGTTCCAGGTGACCCAGGCCAACACGACGATGCAGTTCATCCTCGCGTCGATCGTGCCCTGGCTGCTGATCCTGCTGATCGTCTGGTTCTTCATCCTGCGGCAGATGCGCTCGCCGGGAGGCTCCGGCGGCGTGCTCAGCTTCGGCCGCAGCCGCGCGGCGCTCTACACCAAGGAGAGCCGCACCAACGTCACGTTCGACGACGTGGCCGGCATGGAGGAGGCCAAGGCCGAGGTCCGCGAGATCATCGAGTTCCTCAAGAACCCCGGCAAGTTCGCGCGCCTGGGCGGCTCGATCCCGCGCGGCGTGCTGCTGGTGGGCTCACCCGGCACCGGCAAGACGCTGCTCGCCAAGGCGATCGCCGGCGAGGCCGAGGTGCCCTTCTTCTCGATCTCCGGCAGCGACTTCGTCGAGATGTTCGTCGGCGTCGGCGCGAGCCGCGTGCGCGACCTGTTCAAGCAGGCGCGCGAAGCGAGCCCGTGCATCGTGTTCCTGGACGAGATCGACGCCGTCGGCCGCAAGCGCGGCACCGGCATGGGCGGCGGACACGACGAGCGCGAGCAGACGCTCAACGCGATCCTCGTCGAGATGGACGGGTTCGACTCGGACAAGGGCATCATCCTCGTCGGCGCGACCAACCGCCCCGACGTGCTCGACCCCGCGCTGCTGCGCCCGGGTCGCTTCGACCGGCAGGTCGTCATCGACCGCCCGGACGTCAAGGGGCGCGAGGCGATCCTCAAGGTGCACGCGCGCAAGGTGAAGCTCGCGGGCTACGTCGACCTCACCAAGACCGCCAAGGCTACGGCGGGCTTCAGCGGCGCCGAGCTCGCGGCGGTCATCAACGAGGCCGCGATCCTCGCCGCGATGAAGAACAAGGAGTCGGTCGACATGTCCGACCTCGAGGAGGCGCGCGACCGCGTGCGCTGGGGGCGCGAGAAGCGCTCCCGGGCGATCGAGGAGGAGGACAAGAAGGTCACCGCGTATCACGAGGCCGGTCACGCGATCGTCTCGATGCTCACGCCCGACCAGGACCCGGTCCACAAGGTCACGATCGTCAGCCGCGGTCGCGCGCTCGGCGCGACCATGTCGCTGCCCGAGAAGGACGACTACAACCACTGGCAGAAGAAGCTGCTGGGGCGCATCGCGGTCTGCTTCGGCGGCCGCATCGCCGAGCAGCTGGTCTTCGGCGACGTCTCGGCCGGCGCGCAGAACGACATCGAGCAGGCGACCAACCTCGCCCGCGTGATGGTCTGCGAGCTCGGGATGAGCGACAAGGTCGGCCCGATCAAGTACACGGCCGACGACGAGAACCCGTTCCTCGGCAAGGAGTTCCGCCTGTCGGGGGGCGTCTCCCAGCGCACCCTCGAGCTGATCGACGAGGAGGTGCGGCGGATCGTGCAGGACCAGTATCGCGCCGCCGAGGCCCTGCTGCAGGACCAGCGGGGCGCGCTGGATCAGATCGCCGAGGCGCTGCTCAAGTACGAGACGCTCAGCGGTGACGAGGTCGGCGCGGTGCTGCGCGGGGACGACCTCGGAGAGTTTCGGGCGTCCCAGGAGCGGCAGCGACAGTCGGCCGAGCTCGAGGCGCAGCGCAAGGAGCAAGAGCGCAAGCAGCAGGAGCGCCAGCAAGACAGCGCCGATTCCCAGGGCCAGGCGGAAGCTGGCCCGAGCGACCAGAACCCCGAGGCCGGGCTCTCCGGAGCCTGATCCCGCGCTGTCGACACGATGAGCCTCCACCTCGTTCCCCAGGGCCTCGCCGAGGACGGCCTCCGCGGGCTGCTCGACGCGAGCAAGGTGGTGGTCGAGGTCGCGATCTTCGCGGTCCTGATCTACGTGGTGCTGCGCTTCCTCCGCGCGACCCGCGGCTCGGGCATCATCCGCGGCCTCGCGCTGGTGCTCTCGTCGTTCGCGCTGGCGTTCTTCATCCTGGCTGACTACCTCGAGCTCGACCGCCTGTCGTGGCTCGTCGGGCAGCTCGCGCCGTCGGTGGTGCTCGGGCTGATCGTCGTGTTCCACCCCGAGATCCGCCGCGCCATCGCGCACCTCGGCGACGCGCAGATCTTCGGGCGGTTCTTCCGGCGCGACGCCAAGATCGTGCCGCGGCTGCTGCGGGCCGTCGCCCGCCTCAGCAAGGAGCGCATCGGCGCGCTGATCGCGATCGAGCGAGAGGCCTCGCTGTCGGAGCTGAGCGAGAACGGCATCACGATCGACGCGGAGCTGAACAGCTACCTGATCGAGTCGATCTTCTTCCCGAAGAGCGCGCTGCACGACGGCGGCGTGGTGGTGCGCGACGACCGGATCGTCGCGGCCTCGTGCCTGTTTCCGTTGAGCCAGAGCCCGGACATCGACAAGCGCCTCGGGACGCGCCACCGCGCGGCGCTCGGCTTGTCCGAGGAGACCGACGCGCTGGTCGTGGTCGTGAGCGAAGAGACCGGCCGGATCTCCACCGCCAGCGGCGGCAACCTCAAGCACGGCCTCAGCCTCGAGCAGCTCGAGATCGAGCTGGACGAAGTGTTCGGCAGGAGCGC
>CAZTQF010000583.1:0-2531 GCA_964615255.1 uncultured candidatus Brocadiaceae bacterium
GGCCCAACGCAGCGGGCACGCTCTGCGTCACGACCGACGAGGTGACCGGCGGCGTGATCCGCCTCTTCGACATCTCGAACAAGTTCAGCCCGGTCGGTCTGGGCACCTTCACGCCCAACCCCAGCTCGGTCCCGCACAACGCCTACATCGTCGGCGACAAGGTGCACGTCAGCTGGTACACGGAGGGCTATCGCTGCATCGACATCAGCGATCCGAGCAACCCGGTCGAGGTGGCCTCGTACGACACCTGGCCCGGCGCGTCGGGCGGCTACAACGGCTGCTGGGGCGTCTACCCGTTCTTGCCGTCGGGCAACATCCTGGTCTCCGATCGCTCCACCGGCCTCTACATCGTCCGGCCGAGCAACGCGTCGTTCGACGAGTTCGGCCAGGGCTGCCCTGGCTCTGCGACGGCTGCTTGTCCGGAGCTCAACCCAAACGGCGGCGCGCTCGAGGGAGACCTTCGCGACAACGAGTACTGCTACACCGCCCAGTCCGCGGGTCCGGTCAGCGTCACCTCGGTCGACTTCTTCACCCGCTCGACGGTCGGCACCCAGACGCGCCCGGTGCACATCTACCCGCAGGTCAACGGTGGCCCGGGCTCGTCGCCGATCGCCAGCACGACGATCACGCTCGGCGGCACGGCGCAGTTCTACACGGCGACGTTCGCCAACCCGGTGCCGGTCAACGGGACCTTCTACCTGGGCCTCGACAGCAGCTCCAACAACGTGATCATCTGCTCGCTCACCGCGGGCGCGACGGGCAGCGGCTACTACCGCGACCTCGTCAATGGCCCCGCGAACTGGACCCTGTCGGGGCTCGTGAGTCGTCCCTCCTACCGCGTGCAGTGCACCGGGGGCGGCACGATCACGCCGAACCTCGGCAACCAAGGCCTGCCGACGCTCGGCTCGAGCTACAGCGTGACGCTGGACGACGCGCGCGCCCAGTCGTTCGCCCTGTTCCTCACGGGTCTGTCCGACTCGACCTACAACGGCGCGTCGCTGCCGGCGCCGCTGCCCGGCGCTCCGGGCTGCAGCCTGCTGGTCTCCGCGGACGTCGTGAGCGCCTACCCGACGACGGCCAACGGTTCGGCGACCGCGGCGTTCAGCGTCCCGAGCTCGCCTGCGAACATCGGAGTCAACGTGTTCCACCAGTGGGCCGTGCTCGATCCGGTCAACCCGCTCGGGTTCGTCGTCTCCGAGGCCGGTCGCGCGACGATCGACCAGTAAGGAGCCTCGGCGTCGCCGCGCGCGAGGCGCGCGGCGCGCTGCTGGCTAGACCACGGACGGCTGGTCGTCCGATCCCGGCTCGTCATAGCGGACCTTCATGGGCCGCACCGTGCCGGCCTCCGCGTCGAAGACGTTGACGGCGTCGATCTCGCGCCCGTAGACGTGCAGCGAGATCGTCGGGCGGTCGCTGGTGTTGCCGATCCAGTGGATCTCGTCGTAGGGCGGCAGCAGATACGAGACGCCGCCGCGGCCGACGTCGGCGCCGCGGGTCTGTTCGAGCTCGCAGTAGCCCGGCCGGGAGCCGTCGTCGAGGCGTTCGTAGCAGTGCTCCTCGAGGGTATTGGAGACGAGCCCCATCACGCCCCAGCACGCGTGGTCGTGGATCGGCGTGACCTGCCCGGGCTGCCAGACCAGGGCGAGCACGACGAACCGCCCTCGGGGATCTCTGTGCAGCAGGTGGCGCGCGTAGCGGTCGGGTTCGCCGACCCGCCAGCGCTCGTCCAGCCACCGGTCGTCCTGGCAGAGCTCCTTGGTCGCCTTGGAGACCTCGCGGATGATCACGCGGTTGGCCGGTCGACGATCCAGCACGCCCTGGAGCTCGCGCAGGTAGCGCGCGAGCCGGTCGTCGGTCGGGGAAGCTGTGGACATCGTCGAGGTGCTCGGGAAGATGGCGGCCCGGTCGGCCGTCCGACGCGCCGCTCCATTCTGGCCGTTGCTTCCTAGTAGGCCAATCCGTCGCCCCGACATGTATTTCGTGAGACCCATCCACAAGGCCTCCTTGCTGCTCGGCGCGCTGCTGCTCGCCGGCTGCGCCACGACCTCGGCCCTGCAGGAGAGCGAGGCGCTCGAGCGCCGCGGAGACTGGCAGCGCGCCTACGCGGTCGTGCGCAAGGCCTACGAGGCGCAGGCCGAAGCAGGTGAGGTCAGCCCTCGCCTCGCGGCCGAGCACCAGCGCTTGATGCGCGAGGCGATGCGGGATCGCGCGCAGTCGCTGATCTTCCGGGAGCGGGAGGACGACGCGCTGGTGCTGCTTCAGCAGCTCGAGGCGCTCGACCCGGACTTCCGTGACCTCGACCGGCTGCGCCGGCACGCGCACCACAAACAGGCCAAGCACCTCGTGGTCGAAGGCGACGGGCTGCTGTCCCAGCGCGAGTTTCAGGCTGCGATGGAGAAGTACCTGGAGAGCCAGCGCATCGTGCCGGGATTCAAGCTGGCCGAGAACGGCATGGAGCGCGTCAAGGACGAGCTGGCGCGCATGGACTCGGTCGCGCAGAGGCAGTTCCTGCAGGCGGTCCGCAAGTACCC
>CAZTQF010000584.1:0-1897 GCA_964615255.1 uncultured candidatus Brocadiaceae bacterium
CACGTAGAGGCAGGTGCCCAGCGCCATGAACAGCACGCCGACCGGGATCGCGAGCGCGCCGTTGAGCCAGATGCCGCGGGCTGCTGCGCGTTCGTCCTTGGTCGTCAGGTAGCGCTGCACGACCGACTGGTCGGTCGTGTAGGGGCCGAACTGCAGCGCGAGCGTGCCGAGCAGGATCGACCAGCTGGCGAGCTCGGTGAGCGACCACGAGCCGCTCCACACGCGCAGCTTGTCGTCTGCGACGGCGGCGGTGACGACCTCGGACACGCCGCCCAGCTCGAGCACGACGACGACGATCGCGGCGAGCATGCCGCCGATCAGCACGACCGTCTGCAGCACGTCGGTCCAGACGACCGCCTCCATGCCGCCGAGCACCGTGTAGAGGGTCGCGAGCGCGCCCATGACGGCGATGCAGACGTAGACGTCGATCCCGGTGATCGACGCCAGCGCCAGCGCCGGCAGGAAGATCACGATCGCCATCCGCAGCAGCTGAAACGCGACGAAAGAGGCGCTGCCGAACAGCCGCACCGACAGCGAGAAGCGCCGCTCCAGGTATTCGTAGGCCGTGGTGACGTCGAGTCGCCGGAAGAACGGCAGGTAGAGCAGCACCACGACCGGCGCCATCGCCAGGATCATCGCCTTGCCCGGCAGCACCAGCCAGTCGGTCGCATACGCGACGGCGGGCGTCGCCACGAACGTGATCGCCGACAGCTGCGTCGCGAAGATCGAGATGCCGGCGGCCCACCACGGGATCCGGCGCCCCGCCAGGAAGAAGTCGTCGGTGCTCTCCGAGCGCTTCTGGAAGCGCAGGCCGATCGCGACGAGGCCGATGAGGTAGAGCGCCAGCACCGCGGCGTCGACCGCGCCGAAGCCGTGGCCGCGCGGCGCGACCTCGGCGACGAACACCTTCGGCGTGCGCACGCCGGGACGCACCTCGCCGCTCGCGAGCACCAGCTGGCCGCCGCGCCGGACCACGTGGGTCGTCACCAGGCCGCGCGGCATCGGGCCGGCGTCGACCCAGGTGTCGGTGATGGTGTGATAGGCGCGCACCTGCTGCGGGAACTCCGGGCGCGGGTCGGGATCGAAAACGTGCGCGCCGGTCGAGCCGCTGAAGACCAGCACGTGCGCCTGGCCCGAGGGTGCCGCGCACGCAGCCGCCACCGGCACCGGGCTCGGCGTCAGCGCGCGCCAGGTCTCGGTCGCGAGGTCGAACGCGTAGCCGTCGGTGCGGTAGTCGTAGGTAGGGTCGCCTGCTTCGTTGTGGCCGGGCACCTCGCCGCTGAACAGGTAGAAGCGCGGCCCGCGACCGCTCTCCTGCACCGCAGCGACGGCCTTGTGCCGCGCAGGCCCGGGCCACGGCGGCAGCGCGCGCCACTGGCGCGGCGTCGCGGCGAGATCCAGCGACCAGAACGCCTTGGTCAGCGCGCCCCGGTCGCTGCCGGCGGCGACGTAGAGCGTGTCGCCGTGGGCGGCGCCGGCACAGAACGCCGTCGCGACGGGCAGCGGGGGCAACGACTCGAACGTCGGCGCGCCGGCCGCGTCGAGGGTCAGCAGCGCGCAGTCGCCGTAGCTGCGCGCGGCGTCGCTGCCGCCGAGCAGGGCCACGCCGAAGCGGGTCGACAGGGCGCTGCCGTAGGCGCGCGCAGCGGGCAGCTTGCCTGCGACGCGCCAGGCGTCCGCGCCCTCGTCGAGCACGTAGACGTCGTCATACCAGGCCTTCTGGCCTCCCTGCCACGGCGGCGCTTCGGGGAAGTTCGCGCCGCCGGCGACGACCAGCGCGCTGTCGAGCACGCCGACGAACGGCCCGCCGAGGCCGGGCGTGTCCGGCAGCGGCGGCAGCTCGGACCAGCGCAGCGGCGCCTGCGCGCTGCAGAGCGTCGCCAGCGCGAGCGTGGCC
>CAZTQF010000584.1:1907-2524 GCA_964615255.1 uncultured candidatus Brocadiaceae bacterium
GCCTGCAGCAGCGCCGTGAGCGGGTTCACGCGAGGTGCCTCTGCAGCTCGACGTCTTCGAGCGCGGCGCGCACCGCGTCCTCGCCGCCTTCTGGCAAGGGCTGCAGCGGCGCGCGCACTGAGCCGACGTCGACGCCGAGGTAGCGCATCGTCTCTTTGGCCGCGGCCATGTAGCCGTGCGCCGCGAGCCGCTCGACCAACAGCGCCGCGTAGGACTGCAGCCGCTGGGCCTCGTCGCGGTCGCCGCGCTCGAACGCTGCCTGCAGGCGTCGGTACACCGGCATCGCGAAGTTGTAGGTGCTGCCGACCGCGCCGTGCGCGCCGAGCGCGAGGCCGGTCACCACCTGCTCGTCGCAGCCCCAGTAGAGCCTGCACGCGTCGCCCTGCTCGCGGCGCACCGCCTGGAAGTCCAGCGGGTCGAGGTGGGTGAACTTGACGCCCGCGAAGTTGGGGATGCGCGCGCGCGCGGCGCGCACGAACGGCGCCATCGGCAGCGTCACGCGCGACAGCGCCGGGATGTGGTAGTAGAGGAACGGCAGCGCGGGCGCGGCCGCGGCGATGTCGGCGCACGCCGACAACAGCTGCTCCTGGTCGCCGATCGGGAACCAGCTCGGCGGC
>CAZTQF010000585.1:0-2521 GCA_964615255.1 uncultured candidatus Brocadiaceae bacterium
CGCCGCGCCCGAGGCTGCTACGGCCCTGGTGGCGGTCGGCGTCGACCCGCCGGGCAACGGCGTCCCCGCCGCCGAGCTCGCCGCGTGGACGATGGTCGCCAACCTGATCCTCAACCTCGACGCGGTGCTCACCAAGGGCTGATCCGATGGACCCACGCGACGACTTCGCGGCGGCGATCACGCGCCGCCACTTCTTCCAGCGAGGCGGCCTCGGCCTCGGCGGCGCAGCGCTGGCTTCGATGACGGGCCGCTTGCCCGCGGCGGCTCCTCTGAGCGGCGGCGACGGTCTGCCGGGCGTGCCGCACTTCGCGCCCAAGGCCAAGCGCGCGATCTGGCTGTTCATGGCCGGTGCGCCGTCGCAGATCGACACGCTCGACCACAAGCCGAAGCTGCACGACCTGTTCGACACCGACCTGCCGGACTCGATCCGCAAGGGGCAGCGGCTGACGACGATGACCTCGGGCCAGAAGCGCTTCCCGATCGCGCCGTCGAAGTACCGCTTCACGCGGACCGACAACGGCGGCGACGGCGCGTGGGTCTCCGAGCTGTTGCCCTACACGGCCTCGATGACCAAGGACCTCGCGATCGTGCGCTCGGTCTACACCGAGGCGATCAACCACGACCCGGCGATCACGTTCATCACGACCGGTCGCGAGCTGCCCGGGCGGCCGAGCCTCGGCTCCTGGCTCAGCTATGGCCTGGGCACGTCGAACCGCGACCTGCCCGGCTTCGTCGTGATGACGCCGCGCTGGAGCGGCCGCCGTGACGCGCAGGCGCTCTACAACCGGCTGTGGGGGGCGGGCATGCTGCCGAGCCGTCACGCCGGCACGGCGCTGCGGCCCGACGGGGACCCGGTGCTGTTCCTGCAGAATCCGAGCGGCGTCGACGCGGCCTCTCGGCGCCGCATGCTCGACGCGTTGGGCCGGATGAACCAGCGCCTGCACGAGACGGTGGGGGACCCAGAGATCCAGACGCGCATCGCGCAGTACGAGCTCGCCTACCGCATGCAGACGTCCGTGCCCGAGCTGAACGATCTCGGCAGCGAGCCCGACAGCACCTTCGCGATGTACGGAGAAGAGGCGCGCCAGCCCGGGACGTTCGCGGCGTCGTGCCTGCTGGCGCGGCGCATGGTCGAGCGCGGGGTGCGCTTCGTGCAGATCTTCCACCGCGGCTGGGACCAGCACGGCAACCTCACGGGCGACCTGCCCAGGCAGTGCCGCGACATCGATCAGGCGAGCTGGGCGCTCGTGCAGGATCTCAAGCAGCGCGGCATGCTCGAGGACACGCTGGTGATATGGGGCGGGGAGTTCGGCCGCACGGTCTACTGCCAGGGCCGCCTGACCCGCGAGAACTACGGCCGCGACCACCACCCGCGCTGCTTCTCGATGTGGATGGCGGGCGGCGGTATCCAGGGCGGCCAGGTCTACGGCGAGACCGACGACTTCAGCTACAACGTCGTCGACAAGCCCGTGCACGTGCGCGACCTCAACGCCACGATCCTGCACTGCCTGGGCATCGACCACGAGCGCCTGAGCGTCCCGCACCAGGGCCTCGACGTGCGGCTGACCGGCGTCGAGCCGGCGCGGGCCGTGCGCGCGCTGCTGGCCTGAGCTACAACCGCCGGCATGACCGAGCCGAGCGGAGCGTTCCCCGACGACGAAGACGGCGCCGTTCTGGCGTCGCTGGCAGCAGCGGGCGTGGACCTGTCCCAGCCGATCGAGGTCGAGTTCGTGATCGACGCGCCCGACGAGCAGGCGGCGGCCGCCGTCGCCGCGGCGGTGCGCGACGCAGGCTACGACTGCCAGGTCGAGCATGACGAGGGCGAAGGCGGCGACGAGGACCAGGGCGACGACTTCGGCCCGTCGTGGGCGGTCTACGTCTCCATGGAGATGCTCGCCGAGCACGCCCGCATCGTCGCGCTGCAGCGCACGTTCACGCAGCTGGCCGAGCCGCACGGCGGCGCCTGCGACGGCTGGGGCGCGCTGGCCTGACGACTACGCCGGCTGCGGCTTCTTCTTGGTCTGCTTCTTGGCCGCCTTGGCCTCGTCGTCGGCGAGCTTCTGCAGGACCTCGGCGGCCCGCTCCTTCTGCGCCATCGGGAAGCCGAGCCGCGCCCGGCTGTCGAGGTAGCTCTTGGCGACCGCGCGCGCGAGGTTGCGGATGCGGCCGATGTAGGCGGCGCGCTCCGTGACGCTGATCGCGCCGCGGGCGTCGAGCAGGTTGAACGTGTGGCCGGCCTTGAGCAGCTGCTCGTAGGCGGGCAGCGCGAGCTGCTGCGCCATCAGCTCGTTGGACGTCTTCTCGTGGGCGTCGAACGCCTGCAGCAGGAAGCCGACGTCGCTGTGCTCGAAGTTGTAGGCGCTCTGCTCGACCTCGTTCTGGTGGAACACGTCGCCATACTTGATGCCGTCGGCGTAGACGAGGTCGAAGACGTTCTCGACGCCCTGCAGATACATGCAGAGGCGCTCGAGGCCGTAGGTGATCTCGCCCGTGATCGGGCGGCAGTCGATGCCGCCGACCT
>CAZTQF010000586.1:0-2516 GCA_964615255.1 uncultured candidatus Brocadiaceae bacterium
CCGGAGGCGGCATTCGTCTTTTTTCCTTTTGCTATAGACGCACAATTATGGTAGTTTTGATGTTTAGTTATGCGAAAGATACGCGTATAGCGCGGGGATTATATAAAAAGGAAAATAAAAGATGAGCGGCCATAATAAATGGAGTTCGATCAAGCATAAAAAAGGCGCGGCGGACGCCAAGCGCGGAAAAGTCTTCAGCAAGCTGATCAAGGAGATCACCGTCTCCGCGAGAATGGGCGGCGGCGACCCGGCCGGCAACCCCCGGCTGCGGCAGGCGCTGCATGAGGTTGTGCTGCCGGAACTTCACGTGGCGCAGCAGCGCGCGGTCGAAGCGGTACTCGTCGCCTTTGGGCCCCTTCTCGAAGTAGGAGTGCACGTAGGCCTTGGGCGTCTGGGCGAGCGCGTAGGGCCGGAACACGGCCTCCTCGGCCTGCGCGAGGATCTCGGTCGAGAGGTCCGTGCCGAGCACTTCGACGGGAACGCCGCCGAAGCCGTCCCCGAAGACCTGGTGCAGCACGATGAGCATCGTGCACGCCTCGGCGCCGTTGGACGCCGCCGCGGACCAGATCCGCAGGCCGCGCTGCGCGAGCTCGGGGTCCTTCTTGCGCTCGATCAGCCAGTCCTTGAAGTAGTCCCAGTGCCGCTGGCAGCGGAAGAAGTAGGTCTCGTTCGTGGTGATCGAGTCCAGGAACGCCTGCATCTCCTGCTTGCCAGAGGCGAGGCCGATGCGCATCAGGTACGAGTCGTAGCTCGTCTCGCCGATGGCGCGGATGCGCTTTCGGATCCGGTTGCTCAGCAGCTCCAGCTTCTCGGAGGGGTAGTGGATGCCGGCGATCTTGTAGATGAGGTCGTGGTATCGCTGGAATTCGGTGGTCGTCAGATCGCGGTCCATGGCACCTCCCAGATCGGTGATGCCGGATCCGAAGCTGACTACGCAAACAGGCTTACGTGGTCTTCCACGGCGCGGGGAATCCCCGCAGGCCGCTTCCATCGGCTCCGTCAGCCGTGCAACATGCGGCCCCATGCCACCGACCCTGCCGTTTTGGATCGCGTTCGTCACGACCGTGCTGCTGCTGGTCGCGTCGGTCACGACCGGCGCGCTGCGACGGCGGCGGGTGCACCTCTTTCTGGGTCCCGCGACGATCGTCTCGCTCGGCGTCGCCATCGTGCTCACCGAGCAGCTGATGGGCAACTACGCCTTCCCGCCGGACGAGCTCGCCTTTCACCTCGTCTTCGCGAAGGCCGGCGGCCTGCTGGCGCTGCCGGTGATCGTCACCGGCATCTGGCTGGCGCGGTCCGAGCGCGCGCGCGCCTACCACCGCGTGGCGGTCGCGGTCTGGATCCTCAGCGTGCTCGCCGCGACCGGCACCGGCCTCTGGATGTTCAGCCACGGGGCGCTGAAAGCAGGCTGACCCGCGCTGCCAGGTCAGTACAACGGCGTCATGGCGCGCTGCACCCCGGTCTTGCTCCCCCTGGCCATGCTCCTCGGCGGGTCAGTCGCCGCGGCCGCCGCGCCGCAGTCGACGCCCGCGCTGCGCGCCGCGCTCGCGCGCGCCGGAGAACGCAGCGCTGAGTTCGAGGCGGCGGCGGCGACGCTCGACGACGCCGGCCGCGCCGCCTATGCGTTCCTGCTGCGGCACATGCCCGCGCGCGACCTCGCGGCGCTGCCGGCGGCGCTGCTGCTCGAGAACGTCCGGCTCGCCCAGCGGGCGCGCGCGTCGGTGCCGTGGGGTGCGGCGCTCACCGAAGAGCTATTCCACAACTACGTGGCGCCCTACGCGCAGGCCGACGAGACCCGAGAGTCGTGGCGGCCGAAGATGGTCCAGGACTTCCTGCCGCTCGTGGAGGGCTGCCGGACGCCGGGGGAGGCCGCGCAGGTGCTGAACCGCAGCATCTTCAACATGGTCGACGTGCACTACTCGACCGGTCGTAAGCGCGCGCTGGCGTCGCCGAGCGAGTCGATCGCGCAGCGCAAGGCGACCTGCACCGGCCTGTCGATCCTGCTCGCGGACGCCTGCCGCGCGTGCTGCGTGCCGGCGCGGCTGGTGTCGGTGCGCTGGCCGCACAAGGCGGGCAACCACACCTGGGTCGAGGTCTGGGACGGCGAGCGCTGGCGGTTCTGCGGCGCCGACGAGCCCGACCCCAAGGGCCTGGACCGCGCCTGGTTCGTCGGCGACGCGCAGCACTGCGCCGGCGCGGACCGGGAGCACCGCGCCTGGGCGGTGTCGTTCCAAGCGACCGGCGAGCGGTTCGGTCCCGGGTGGGGGCGGCGGCAGCTGTGGGGCGTGGACGTGACCGCGCGCTACGCGCCGAAGCCGGCGGCAGCAGCGCCCGCGAGCGGTGACGACGCGCTGCTGGCGCAGCTCCAGCGCTACTTCGCGGCCGACGACCAGCGCCGCAGCACGTTCGAGTTCGACCTCAACCTCGACGCGGAGCTGCGGACCCGGGCCGGGGACGCGCGCCTGCGGGCGCTCGTCTGGCGCGCGCTGCAGGCGCACGAGCGGCCGCTGCTGCAG
>CAZTQF010000587.1:0-2516 GCA_964615255.1 uncultured candidatus Brocadiaceae bacterium
GCGTGGCCGCCGTGGGCGACGAGCAGCTCGGAGCACGCGCCGAGCGCGTCGCGCAGGTGGAGGCCGTTGGTGCAGCGGCCAGAGCCGCGGCCGGTGTCGCCGTCGAACGCGACCAGCAGGACCGGCTTGTGGGTCTGCTCGGCGACGCGCGCCGCGACAATCCCGAGCACGCCGGCGTGCCAGTGGTCGGCGCCCAGGACGACGGCGGGGCCGTCATGATCGGCCGTCAGCAGCAGCACCTCGTCTTGCAGCGCGCGCTCGACCTTCCTGCGCTCGACGTTGTGCTGTTCGAGGACCTTGGCGGCCGCCTGCGCCTGGGGGTAGTCCTTGGCGGTGAGCAGCTTGACCGAGTCGTCGGCGTGCCCCACGCGCCCCGCGGCGTTGATCAGCGGCGCCAGCCGGAAGCCGATGTCCTCGACGCCGGCGCCGCGGTGGAGCAGCCCGGCCGCGTCCATCAGGGCGCGGATCCCAGGGTTGCGGCTGACGCCGAGCGAGCGCAGCCCGTGGTAGACGAGGGTCCGGTTCTCGCCGGACAGCGGCGCGACGTCGGCGACCGTACCCAGGGCGACGTAGCCCAGCGCGTCGACGAGGAAGTCCGCGAACTCGGCGCTGCGCCGCATGGTGCCGCTCAGCGACTCCGCCATGGCCGCGACGAGGCAGAACGCGACGCCGCAGCCGGCGAGGTTGCGGTCCGGGTAGCCGGCGTCGGGCAGGCGCGGGTTGAGCACGCAGAACGCGTCCGCGACGTTGTCGGTCGTGCCGTGGTGGTCGGTGACGATCACGTCGACGCCGCTGCGCTGCAGCTCTGCGATGGGGGCGACGGCGTTGGTGCCGTTGTCGACCGAGATCACCAGCGGGAAGCCGCCGTCCTTGATCGCCTTGACGCTCGCAGCGGAGAACGAGTAGCCGTCGGCGCGGGCCGGGATGAACGGCTTGCTGCTGCAGTGCAGGAGGCTCAAGAACTTGTGCAGCAGCACGGTGCCGCTGATGCCGTCGGCGTCGTAGTCGCCGTGGATCAGGATCGGGTCTCCGGCGCGCAGCGCGTCGCGCACGCGGTCGACCGCGCGCTGCATCTGCGTGAATCGGAACGGGTTGTGCAGCGAGCCGAGGTCGGGCCGGAGGAACGCCTTGGCGGCCTCGGGGCTCTCGACCCCGCGCGCCAGGAGGACCCGCGCCACCAGGTCCGGCAGCCCCATCGCCCGCGCCAGCGCCTGTTCGCGCGGATCGGTCGTGGGCGTCTCGAGAGCAGCGCGCAGCATCGTGCGTCGGGTATGGTATCAGCCGAGCCGCTCATGCCTAGAACCGACGCCGACCGAACTGCCGCCCTGCGAACGCTCCCTTCGGTGGACAAGCTGCTGCGGAACGAGGCGTTCGCCGAGTTCGCCAAGCCCGCGCTGACCCGGGTCGTCAAGCAGCTCGTCGACGAGCTGCGCGCCGGAGCGCTCGACGGATCGCTCGGCGTCGAAGAGCTGCGCCGACGGTGTCAACCCGAGGCGTTGGTGCGCGCGGTCACCGCGCGCTGCGCCGCGGCCCAGCGCCGACGGCACGAGCGGGTCTACAACGCGACCGGGATCGTGCTGCACACCGGCATCGGCCGCGCGCCGCTCGCGCCCGAGGCGGTCGACGCCGTCGCGCAGGCGGCTGGCTATGCGGTGGTCGAGGTCGATCCTGCGACCGGCAAGCGCGACCAGCGGGAGCTCGCCGTCGCCGCGCTGTTGGTCGAGCTCACGGGGGCGGGCGGGGCCTTGATCGTCAACAACAACGCGGCGGCTACCACGCTGATGCTGGCGGCGCTGACGGCCGAGACCGAGGTCGTCGTCTCGCGGGGGGAGCTGGTCGAGATCGGCGGCGGCTTCCGCGTGCCGGACGTGATGAAGCGCGCGGGCTGCCACATGGTGGAGGTCGGCGCGACCAACAAGACCCACGTGCGAGACTTCCGTCGCGCCACCCGGGAGCAGACCTCGGCCTACCTGAAGGTCCACCCGAGCAACTTCCGGATCGAGGGCTTCGCCTCGACGCCGTCGGTGCGCGAGCTGCGAGACCTCGCCGACGCCAACGAGGCGGAGGTGCTCGTCCTCGACGACCTGGGCTCCGGCTTCCTCACCGACGCGCCGCTCGCCGGTCTGCACGAGGAGCCGCGCGTCTCCGGGAGCCTCGGCCAGGGGGCCCACGTGACGTGCTTCAGCGGCGACAAGCTGCTGGGCGGCCCGCAGTGCGGCATCCTGGTCGGCGACCGCGAGTTGATCGCGCGGTGCCGCGCGCACCCGCTCTACCGCGCCCTGCGCTGCGACAAGCTCACCCACGCTGCGCTCGAGGCGACGCTCCTGCTCTACCGGGACACCGACCCGCTGCAGACCGTCCCGAGCCTGCGCATGCTGTCGGCGAGCGAGGACGCGCTGCGCGCGCGCGCGGAGGCGGCGGCGGCGATGCTGCAGGACCACGGCGCGACGGTCGTCGCGAGCGACTCCTTCGCGGGCTCGGGCGCGAACCCCGCCAAGCCGCTCGCGAGCTTCGCG
>CAZTQF010000588.1:0-2514 GCA_964615255.1 uncultured candidatus Brocadiaceae bacterium
CGCATCGAGCAGGCCGACGGCGGGCCCGACATCGTGCTCGAGAAGCGGGTGACGGTGCCCGAGCTGGACGACGACATCCTCGCGGAGACCGCCGACGCGACCCGTCGCGACCGGCTGCTGGTCGAGCAGGCGCCGCTCGCGCACCTGCTGGCGGAGGCGCTGGACGTCGGCCCGAGCGTCGCGGCCGCGCTCGACATCCCGAGCGAGATGGTCCCGATCGCCGACCTGCGCGCGGCGATCGCGGACTGGCGGCTGCGCTGGCTCTGGTACGAGGGGCAGCTGGTGCACCTGATCGGCCCCCGCGGCGGCCACCCGGTCGAAGGCTACTCGGTGTACGAGGCCACCATCCGGCTCGCCGACGGCGAGGCGGTGATCGCCGCGTTCTCGATCCCGCCGGACGGTCCCGGGGTGGCCGTCGGCGACTGGGTCCGCGTCGAGGGCTACCTGCTGAAGCTGCGCGACACCACCTATCCGGAGAAGCTGAACGCCGCGCCGATGCTGGTCGGCCGCTCGATCCAGCGCGACTACGAGGACTGGGACGAGGTCACCGCGCTCGACCCTGAGCTGCTGGCGACGCTCGACGACAGCTCGATGTGGCCGGGCGACCTCGCCTGGCGCGACGTCGAGGACGACCAGACGGAGGCGCTCTGGCACCTCGGCGCGTTCGCGCGGGACACCGCCGACGACTGGACGCTGGCCGACTGGCGCAAGATCGAGCCGCTCTCCGTCGCCGAGCCCTACGACCGCCTCGTCGCGGGCGAGGTCGCGCGCGGCGAGCCGATGCGCGTGTTCGGGACGCTGATCCGACGCCGCACCGTCGCAGCGCCCGCCAACCCGGCGAACATCCGCTTCTGGACCTCGGCGTGGATCCAGGCGAGCAGCTTCGGCGGACACCTGATCCCGGTGTGGGTGCCCGGCGAGGTCGGCCAGCTGCCACTGCGCGCCCAGCTCGAGGTCAAGGGCTACTACTACCGCTGGTACGTCTATGACAGCCAGCAGGGCAAGCGCTACCGCGTGCCGCTGTTCGTCGCCGCCGACCTCGACGAGTTCGACCTCAAGACCGGCGAACGCATGAAGGAGATCGGCGGCTGGCTGGCCGGCGGCGCGCTGCTGCTCGTCATCGGCTTGCTCTGGGGTCAGCGGCGGGCGTCGCGCGCCGCGCTCGCCCACAGCCGCGACATGGACAAGCGCCGGCGCAAGCGCCGCGAGGCCTCCGCGGGCAGCGCCTCCTGACCGGCTCGCTGGCCGCAGCGAGCTCCGGCGGCCCGAGACCGAGGGGGCCTCAGCGGCGCCATCCGCTCAGGGCATCAGCGCCGCCCGCGCGCGCGCGAGGCCCGCGGCCATGCGCACGCCGTGCCAGCAGAAGTCCCTGCCGTCGACGAGCCGGACGTCCGCGTCGCCGAAGAGCCTCGCGGCAGCGACCTCGTCGCGCTGGGCGGCGTCGAACGCCCACGGCTCGCTGGCGAGCAGCACGAGGTCCACGCCTGCTTCGACCGCAGCGGCAGGCGTCACCTCAGGGTAGCGGGCCTCGCGATCCTCGGGGCAGCCCGGCGCCGCCCCCATCGGCTGCGCGCCGCAGCGGCCCAGCACGTCCGCGACGAAGGTGCCGGCCCCGACGGTCATCCAGGGCTTGCGCCAGATCGCGTAGTAGACGCGCGGGCCGTTCGCCGGCGTCGGCTCGGCGAGCAGCGACGTGACCCGCTCCACGAACGGCGCGGCGGCCTCTGAGAGGCCGAGCCGCGCGGCCAGCGCTGCGAGCGCGCGCGCGGCCTCGGGGACCGAGCGCGGCGTCTGCACCAGGGTCGGGACACGCGCAGCGAGCGCTCCGAGGTCCTCGGCCCGGTTCTCCTCGGCGTTGCCGATCACGAGGTCGGGCGCGAGGGCGAGGATCGCCTCGAGGTCCGGGTTCTTGGTCCCGCCGACTCGGGCGACGTCGCGGAGCGCTCGCGCCGGCTCCGTGCAGTAGCGCGTGCAGCCGACGAGGCGCGCGCCTGCGCCCAACATGCACACCGACTCGGTCGTGCTCGGCACGAGGCTGACGATGCGCCCAGGCCCTCGCCCGCTGCCCGGAGGCTCACGGTCGGCCGCTCTCACCGCGCGCGGACCGGACCGCGGAGCGCGCGCGCGAACCGCTGCCGCCACCCCTTGCCGAAGCGCTGCCGGAGCGCGGCCTCGCCGAGGCTGTGGGCGTGGCGGGGACGACCAGGCACGTCGGCGTGCTCGGCGCCGACCGGGCACGCCTGCCGGGCCCTGCAGGCGTCGGCGCAGCCGCCCGAGAAGCGGTAGTCCGCGCAGCGCCTGCGATCGCCGCTGCCTTCGGCCGCGATCGCGCCCGGCGGGCACGACGACACGCACGGCTGGCTGCAGCCGCAGCAGGGCATGAAGTTCGACGGCAGCTTGGTCGCATCGACGGCCCCGAACGGCTGCCCCTCGAGCAGCAGCGCGGCGACCTCGAGATCGCTGGCGACGTAGAGGTTGGTGCGCCCGGCGCAGCGATCGACGAAACGGCAGTCG
>CAZTQF010000589.1:0-2514 GCA_964615255.1 uncultured candidatus Brocadiaceae bacterium
CGCATCGTGAAGTTGCCCTCGACGTAGAGCAGCCCGCTGAACAGCGAGTTGCTGCCCGGGTTCATCGACATGTTGCCGCGCACGATCACCAGCCCGGAGCCGTTCAGCGGTCGGGACGCGTCGATGTTGAGCGTCGTGCCGGTGTCGACGACGACCAGCGCGTTCTCGGGGACCGGGTTGGGGAAGTCGGCCTCGTTGGTGACGATCATGTCGGCCATCGAGGAGATCTCGGCGAACGACAGTCCGAACACCGCGTCGTAGCTGTCGTCGTAGACGGTCGCCTGGGAGAGGCGCGGCGTGCCGGTGACGCGCCGCTGGCGCCGCGAGCCCGTGGTCGGGCGGCCGGTGCCTTCGGGGTAGTAGATGCCGGCGCTGCCGCCGCCGCGGATGCGGCCCTTGGTGTTGACGTGGCAGGCGTTGCCGTCGCCGGCGTTGACCGCGGCCTCACCCGGCAGGTTGATGACCGCGCGAAGGACGTCGGTCTCCGTCATCTCCGTGGCGAGCACCTGGTTGGGCTCGACGTTGAAGGGCAGCGCCTCGGAGAACCTCCGGTAGACGTAGCCGACGCTGCGCAGCCGCCACGCCGCACCCTCGCCGCGGCCCGTCTTGGGGCCGGAGATGTCGCGGCACGCGAACTGCTCGCGCCACGCGGCGCGCGCCGGGTCGGGGTCCTCGTCCCACTCCTTCCAGACCTCGTAGCGCGCCCACAGGTTGCCCGAGATCTGGAAGTCGCGCACGAGGCCGATGTCGGGGTGCTCGGTCTCGAGGATCTGCGGCTGCTGCGTGGTGTCGAGGACCGGCGCGAACTCGGTCACCGGCTGCGAGGTCTGCCGACGCAGCCAGCTGAGCGCCTCGGTCAGCCCGGAGCGCGCCGCCATCACCGCCTGGTAGTTGGTGATGAAGAGCGTGCGGTTCTGCCGGATCTGCGACTTGAGCGTCAGCGTGCCGGTGATCACGACTCCCATCACGATCGTCGTAAACATCAGCGCCATGACAAGCGCCGCGCCGCGCTCGCCGGCCTTCAGGCCGCTCTGTCCGTTGTCTTCGCGCATGACCGGGTCCGTCGTCTCCGACTCATCGGCACGGCTCCGCCCAAGCTTGTGCGCGATCCGGCCGGGTGTCCGGATCCGGGGCGCGTGCATCCTCGCTGCGGCAGGGCATGATGGCGCCCGTGGGTCCTGCCGCCGACAGCACCGGGCGTTCGTCGAGCCACACTTCGGCGGCGATGCTGTCGTTCGTGGTGGCGGTCGGGCTGCTCGCGGCGAAGTTCTGGGCCTACGGACGCACCGGCTCCCAGGCGATCTTCGGCGACGCGCTGGAGTCGATCGTCAATGTCGTCGCCGCGCTGACTGCGCTGAGCGTGCTCCGCTACGCCGGCCGCCCGGCGGACCGGGACCACCCGTTCGGTCACGGCAAGGTTGAGTTCTTCTCGGCAGCCTTCGAGGGTGGGCTGATCTTCTGCGCGGCGCTGGTGATCCTGTGGCAGTCGGCCGGCGCGCTGCTCCGCGGCGACATGCCGCGCGACCTGGACCTCGGCGTGGTCGTCACGCTGGCTGCTGGCGTGGCGAACGGCCTGCTCGGCTGGTTCCTCGTCCGCTACGGACGGCGGCGCGGCTCGCCCGCGCTGGTCGCCGACGGCGAGCACGTCTTGTCCGACTTCTGGACCAGCGTCGCCGTCGTGCTCGGGCTGGTGGCGGTCCAGCTGACCGGCCTCGCGTGGCTCGATCCCGCGATCGCCATGGTCATGATGCTGTGGCTGCTGCGGGCGGGCTGGCGGATCGTCACGCGCGCGATCGGCGGCCTGCTCGACGCCGAGGACCCGGAGCTGTTGGGGCAGGTCGTCGCGAGCTTGAGCAGCCGGTTCGGCGGCGGCGTGATCCGCATCCACCACCTGCGGGCGATCCGCTCCGGCAGCTTCCGACACATCAGCGCGCACCTGGTCGTGCCCGAGTTCTGGAGCGTGCATCGCGCCCACGACCTCGCCGAGGCGCTGGGCGCACGAGTCGCCGCGGACCTGCCCGGCCAGGCCGCCGTGGACTTCCACACCGACCCGTGCGAGCGCAGCTGGTGTTCGATGTGCGACCTCGAGGAGTGCAGCGTCCGGCAGCAGCCGTTCCGCCGCCTGGAGCCGCTGACCGTCGACGAGGCGGTGCGCCCCGACGGCGACGCCCACGTGGACTGACCGAACCGCGCGACGCGCTGCGCGGGTGTTTTTCGGGGGACCGTCAGTCCCGCGGCATCGGAGCGTCGGGCCGGCGCGGTGGGGGACCGGGTGCTGCGGGTGGTAGTCTCTTGCACACGAAGCCCATGGCTGCCCGCACCCTCTTGCTCCTGTTCGCGGCCGCCACGCAGCTGCCGGAACGCTGCGCGGCCCAGTATGCGAGCGTCCCCCTGCCGTCGGTGCCGTGGAGCACCGGCGTCTTCGGCACCGGCCAGGCCGTCGCCGACTTCGACGGCGACGGCGACATGGACGTCATCGTCGCGCCGAGCCCCGGCGCGCCGATCCCCCTGCTG
>CAZTQF010000590.1:0-2510 GCA_964615255.1 uncultured candidatus Brocadiaceae bacterium
AAGGCGTCGATCTGCATCAGCACCGACGAGACCCTGACCGCGTCGCTGGAGGTGGCCAAGGGCCGCATCCAGACGATGATCGACAAGGGCATGGACAACGAGCAGCGCGTGCTCCAAGGCCTCGTCGACCAGGCGGACCGCCGCATCGCCGAGCTGCGATCGGGCGAGAAGCCCGCGCTGCGGCCCGACGCCGACGCGGTCTACGCGGCCGAGTTCACCGTCGACCTCGACGCCATCGACGAGCCGATGATCGCCGATCCGGACGTGCACAACGACGACGTGTCCAAGCGCTACACGCACGACACCATCCGTGACCTCACCTACTACGGCGGCCAGAAGCCGGTCGACCTCGGCTTCGTCGGCTCGTGCATGGTCCACAAGGGCGACATGAAGGTCCTCGCCGCGATGCTGCGCAACCTCGAGCAGCTCCACGGCGAGGTCCGCTTCCAGGCGCCGCTGGTGGTCGCGCCCCCGACCTACAACATCATCGACGAGCTGCAGGAGGAGGGCGACTGGGAGCCGCTGCAGCGCTACGCGGGCTTCGTGTTCGACGACGCGTCGCCCAAGAGCGCCGCCCGGACCGAGTACCAGAACATGCTCTACCTGGAGCGGCCGGGCTGCAACCTGTGCATGGGCAACCAGGAGAAGGCCTCGAAGGGCGACACCGTGATGGCCACCTCCACCCGCCTGTTCCAGGGCCGCGTCGTCGGCGACGCCAAGGACAAGTTGGGCGAGTCGCTGCTCGCTTCGACGCCGGTCGTCGTGCTGTCGTCGATCCTCGGCAGGACGCCGACGATCGAGGAGTACAAGGCCGCGGTCGCAGGCATCGACCTGACGAGCTACGCGCCGCCGACCGAGGCGATGACGGCGGCGCGCTAGCGACGCTTCGCGCTGGCCTCTGCCGCCGCGCGAGCGGGCGCGGCGACGGGCACGTCGCTGCGCGCGACGTTGCTGCCGTCCAGGCCGGCGAGCGCACCCGACATCGTCAGCTGCAGCGCGCGGCCCACCAGCCGGTAGGGACTCACCGGGTTGACGCTGTGCTCGGTGCGCTGACCGTTGCCGTAGGTCTGGTCGTGCCAGACCGGCCGCTCGCCGTCGACGCCGGCCGGACCGAGCACCTCGACCCTGAGCGCGACCTCAGCGAACGACATCGCGCCGGCCATGCCCTCCTGGGCGCCGACGTGGAACGCGACGAGGGACGGACGGACGACCACTGCCTCGGGCGTGGCGCTCGGCGCCACGGCGGCGAACAACCGGCTGTGCGCGAGCTCCCGCTGCAGGATCTCTCCCAGCATGACGGTAACCGGTCGCTCCCAGAACTCGGCGTTGCCGTAGCGGATCGGGAAGCTGCCCTCGTGGCCAGGCAGGGCCTCGGCGTCACGGGCGTCCTGCACCGGGGCGACGAACGCCTCGACGTCACCCGGCGCCGCCGTGACGAACGCGACGTCGGTGTAGAGCAGCTCGTTCACGGCGAGGTCCGCCGTGTAGTCGACGGAATGGCACGCCGCGAGCGCGGCGCCGGACAGCCAGAGGCCGAGCGCGCGGAGAGAGGTCATCTGTCGAATATGCGTCATCACCCCGGTGGCATCGGCAGGAGGCGACCTCGCGCTGAACCCCTGGGGGTTTTTGCCCACGGTGAGCGCGTCCGGTAGAAGGGCTGCTGGGAGCGCCCCCCGGGTCATGACCCTTCACCACGACCGCACCACGCCCAACGAGGACTTCGGCCGGCCCGCGCGCGGCGCGCGGCGCTGGCTGCACGACGTGATCTTCGGGATCCACACGCCCGCCGGCAGGGGCTTCGACGTCGCGCTCATCTCCCTGATCGCCGTCAGCGTGCTGGTGGTCATGCTCGACAGCGTCGCCGCTGTCCACGCCCGCTACGGCGACGCTCTCGACGCGCTCGAGTGGACCTTCACCATCGCCTTCACGCTCGAGTATGCAGCGCGGCTCGTGTGCGTCGAGCGGCCGGCACATTACGCCCGCAGCTTCTTCGGCGTGGTCGACCTGCTCGCCATCGTGCCGACCTACTTCGCGCTCTTGACCCCCGGCGTGTCCGCGCTGGTCGATGTGCGCGTGCTCCGGCTGCTGCGCGTCTTCCGGGTGCTGCGCCTGGGCAAGTTCGTCGCCGAGTTCGGGGCGCTCGGACGCGCCCTCTCCGCGTCCCGGCACAAGATCTTCGTCTTCCTGTTCTTCGTGGTCATCGTCGTGCTGGTCATGGGCACGCTGATGTACGTGATCGAGGGCGAGCAGAACGGCTTCACGTCGATCCCGATGGGGGTCTACTGGGCGGTGACCACCATGACCACGGTCGGGTTCGGTGACGTGACGCCGCAGACCGACGCCGGCCGCCTGATCGCGTCGATCATGATGCTGCTCGGCTGGGGCACGCTGGCGGTGCCGACCGGCATCGTCAGCTCCGAGTTCACCGCGGACAGGCTCGCGCACCGCGCCGCGGCCCGCAGCTGCCCGGCTTGCGGCCACGCCGAGACCGACCGCGACGCGCGATTCTG
>CAZTQF010000591.1:0-2509 GCA_964615255.1 uncultured candidatus Brocadiaceae bacterium
AGGACAGCCTGATCCCCGCGAAGACCACCGACGAGATCGAGTCCGTGTTCGCGGCGAAGGTCTACGGCACTCAGGTCCTCGACATGGTCCTCGCCGAGCGGCGTCCGGACTTCGTCGCGCTTTGCTCGTCGTTGAGCGCCGTGATCGCGCCCGCCGGCCAGTCGGACTACGTGGCGGCCAGCGCGTACCTCAACGCCTACGCCCGCGCGCGCACGGCGCGGACCGGCCAGCGCACGATCTCGCTGCTCTGGGGCGTTTGGCAAGAGGTCGGCATCGCCGCCCGCGCGGCCCGGGATCCCGGGGAGCACACGCTGCCCGCGAGCCCGCTGCTCCGCGACCGCGCCAGCGGTCCACGGGGCTCGACGGTGTTCCACCTGCTGCTCGCATCGCCGCAGGACTGGCGGCTCGACGAACACCGCGTCCACGGCCTCGGCCCGGTGCTCCCGGGCACGGGGACCGTCGAGCTGCTGGCGACCGTTGGCGCCGAGCTGCGACGCGAGGGCGACGTGGTCCTGAAGGACATCCGCCTGCTTCGCCCGATTCAGGTTGAGGAGGGGCAGCTGCTCCGCGCCCGCGTCAAGGCGACGCCGCGCGGCGACGTCTTCGACCTCTCTGTGCAGACGCTGCAGCAATCGGGCGACCGGCACCGCGGCTGGGTCACGCACGCCGAAGCCCAGCTCGCGCAGCAGGCGACCCGCCCCGAACCGGCGCCGACGGTCGAGGCGCTGAGAGCACGCTGTGACGGCGAACGGTTGCGGGACCCCAACGGTCTCCGCCTCCCCCAAGAGGAGCACCTGCACTTCGGCCCGCGCTGGCGCGTGCTCCACGAGGTGCGCAGGGGCGACCGCGAGGCGGTGGCGCACCTGCGGCTGCCGGACCCGTTCGCCGAGGACCTCCGCGACCACCGCCTGCACCCCGGCTTGATGGACCTCGCGACCGGCTTCGGCATGCTGCTGCTGCCGCGCTACGGCGACGGCGAAGAGTCCCTCTGGCTCCCTGCCGGCACCGCCGAGCTTCGGGTTCACGCGCCGGTGCCAGCCGAGATCCACAGCTGGGCGCGACTCGTGCGCGGCGATCGCGACAGCGACACCGCGGTCTTCGACTACACGATCTTCTCGAGCGACGGCGCCGTGCTCGTCGAGGTCCGCGGCATGGAGATGCGCCGCTCGTCGGCGCAAGCGCTCGCGCGGATCCACACCACGGTCGCGCCGAGCGATCTGGAGAACGTCCCCCGCGGTTCCAGCCTCGTCCCGCGTGGGAGTGACCTCAGTCCCGCTGAGGTCGCGCTGCGTCAGAACACCGCAGACGGCATCCTCCCCGAGGAGGGCATGCGCGCGTTCCTGCGCTCCATCGCGACCGACACCGGCCCGGAGCTGATGATCACGTCGCTCGAGCTCGCCCAGCTGCGCGCACAGATGGCGGCCGCGGCGCCCAAGTCCAACGAGGACAGCACGGCGCGCTACGAGCGCCCGCCGCTCGAGAGCCCCTACAAGGCGCCCAAGAACGCCACCGAAGAGCAGCTCGCCGAGCTGTGGGCCGAGCTGCTCGGGGTCGACCGCGTCGGCGTCGAGGACGACTTCTTCGCGCTCGGCGGACACTCCCTGCTCGCCGTGCGGCTGTTCGCCCGCATCCGCCGCCAGTGGGGAGTCAGCCTGACCATCAACACGCTGTTCGAGGCGCCGACGGTCGAGCTGCTCGCCAGGATGCTGCCGGCCTCCGAGGAGTCCGCGCGCGCCGAGCAGCAGGCCGAGAAGCCTGCGCGCGCGACCGAATGGAGCAGCGTCGTGCCGCTCCGCCCCGAGGGCGACCGGCTGCCGCTGTTCTGCGTCGCCGGCAAGGGCGGCAATCCGATGAACCTCCGGCACCTCGCGGCGCGGCTGAACCAGTCGACCCCGTTCTACGGGATCCAGCACCGCGGCCTCGACGGCGAACAGCCGCCGCACGAGTCCGTCGAGGAGATGGCGGCCGGCTGCATCCGCGACATCCAGAAGATCCAGCCCACCGGCCCCTATCAGCTCAGCGGCTACTCGGCCGGAGGGCTCGTGGCGTTCGAGATGGCGCACCAGCTGATAGCTGCGGGCGAGGAGATCGCGCTGCTCGCGCTGTTCGACACTCCGAGTCCGGAGCGGCTCCACATCGGCAAGCTGACGCGCCTGAAGATGCACCTGCAGGAGCTCAAGAACCGCGGCCTGCGCTACCTGCTCTCGAGCGTCCAGAAGCGCGCGCGGGCTCTGCAGGACCGGCTCCGGCGGGAGCCCGAGCTGCAGGCCAAGATCGACGCGCCCGCGTCCGATCCGCGTGTCCTCGTGGCGCGCAAGTGGCTCGAGATCGAGAGCCGCTACACGGCGCGACCGCTTGGCGGCCACGCGCTGCTGTTCCGGCCGTATCAGCAGAACAACGACGAGTGGAGCCGCTTCCTCAACCTCGACGAGTTCAACGGCTGGCGGCCGCTCGTCCGGTCGATCGAGGTCGTCGAGCTGCCGGGCGGCCACAGCACGATGTGCCAGGA
>CAZTQF010000592.1:0-2506 GCA_964615255.1 uncultured candidatus Brocadiaceae bacterium
CGACGCGCTCGGCGCGTGCTCCGATCTGCTCGTCGCCCACGGCGGCCACGCGGCGGCCGCCGGGCTCGAGATCCGTCGGGAGAACTTCGCCGCGTTCCAAGCGCGCTTCGCCGAGGCGTGCCAGCGGCTCGCGCCGAGCGAACATCCCTACCGGGTGGACGGGCCGGCGTCGTTCTCCGAGCTGGACCCGCAGACGCTCCGGCGGCTGGACTCGCTCGGCCCGTTCGGCAACGGCAACCCGCGACCCAGGTTCTTCACGGCCGGCGTCAAGATGGTCGGCAACCCGTTCGTCGACGGCCGCGGCCAGCACGTCCGCGTCCGGCTCGTCAAGGGCGGCGAGATCTTGCCGGCACGGGTCCTCCGCGGCGCTCCCTACTTCGAGCAGCTGCGGGAGAAGGGCACGCACTGGAACGTCACCTACACGCCGCGGATCAGCGCGCGCAGCGAGGACGGCCCGGTCCAGCTCGACGTGCACGACCTCGCTCCCAGCGGCGCCTGACGCGCGGGCCCGGTCCGGGTTCGAAATGGGAGCGGCCGATGCCGATAGTGTCCTCGTGACGAGCTCTCCGCCCGACGCGCAGTCCGCTCCCCGTGGGCCGATCCGCCGCCTCTACGACTGGGTCCTCAGCTGGGCGGAGACCCGCTACGCGGTCCCGGCGCTGTTCGTGCTCGCGTTCGCGGAGAGCAGCTTCTTCCCGATCCCGCCGGACGTGCTGCTGGTCGCGATGTGCATCGGCAGCGTGCAGCGCAGCTACCGCTACGCGACGTGGTGCGCGGTCGGCTCGGTGATCGGCGGCGCGGCGGGCTACGCCGTCGGCTACTTCTTCTGGGAGCTGGACGGGGTGCAGACCTTCTTCTTCGACTACGTCCCAGGGGTCAGCCCAGAGAGCGTCGCGCGCGTCAGCGCCCTCTACGACGAGTGGAGCTTCTGGATCGTGTTCGCCGCGGCCTTCACGCCGATCCCCTACAAGGTGATCACCATCCTGGCCGGCGTCTGCGCCATCCACTTCCCGATGTTCCTGATCGGCTCGGCCGTCGGTCGCTCGGCGCGGTTCTTCCTGGTGGCGTGGTTGTTCAAGCGGTTCGGCCCCGGCATCAAGGAGTTCATCGAGACGCGCTTCGCGCTGGTGACCGCGCTGGGGACCGCGCTGCTGGTCGGCGGCTTCGCCGCCTTCAAGCTGCTGCTGCACTAAGGTCGGCTGATCGGGCTTCGGCGCGCTTCGGCGAGGCGCTACAACCTCGGTCATGGCCCATCGGCTCTTCCTGATCGACGGCACGGCGCTGGCGTACCGGAGCTTCTTCGCCTTCCAGGGCTCCGGTCGCGCTCCGCTGACCACCGAGGACGGCCACCCGACGGCCGCGACCTACGGCTTCTGCATGACGCTGCGCGCGCTGATCGAGCGGGAGCAGCCCGACGCCATCGCGATCGCGTTCGACGGGCCGCGCAGCGACCTGCTCCGCACCAAGATCTACCCGGAGTACAAGTCGACGCGAACCAAGATGCCGGACGAGATGGCGGTCCAGCTCGACGACATCCGAGCCGCAGTCGACGCCTTCGGGCTGCCGGTGGTGTCCTCCGAGGAGCACGAGGCCGACGACGTGATCGGCACCCTCGCGGTGCGCGGTCGCGACCTGGGCATGGAGGTGTTCATCGTCACGGGGGACAAGGACTTCCTGCAGATCGTCGACGACCGGATCCGGCTGTGGAACCTGAGGAGCTCGACCAGCAAGCCCGAGCTCTTCGACGCCGCTGCGTGCGAGGCCAAGTGGGGCCTGCCCCCTGCGGCGATCGTCGACATGCTCGCGCTGATGGGCGACAGCTCGGACAACGTGCCGGGCGTGCCCAAGGTCGGCAAGAAGACCGCCGTCGACCTGCGGAGCCAGTTCGGCTCCATCGACGGGATCTACGAGCACCTCGACGAGGTCAAGAAGCCCTCGATCAAGAAGAGCCTCGAGGAGCACCGCGAAGGGGAGGACCCACAGGAGATACCAGGGGTGGACGGTGGGGGAGAGGAGGACGAACGCGACCGTCAGGGTGAGGGCGGAGGCGATGGGCGCCTGCCGCGCGGAGAGGAGCGCCACCCCAAGCCATGCGCCCGCGAGAGCGAGCCGCAGGACCCGGGTCGCGAGGAGCGTGCGATCGGTCGGGTCGATCGAGAGGATCCTCCCGAGCGGCTCGAAGAGCAGGTCGTTGAAGTACCACCCCTCCGCGTACTCCCCGAGCCCCGCGAACGCCCGCGCCGGATCGGTCGAGCCGAGATAGGGGAGGGTGAAGTGGACGAGGGCGGCGAGGCAGCCGAGCGCCGCGAGCAGCCCCCCGCGGCGAAGGAGCGTGGCGAGGAAGCCGACCGGGAGGAGCTTGGCGGCGATCGAGGCGCCGATCGCCAGGCCGGCGGTGAGATGCCTCCCCTCGGTGAGAGTGATCGCTCCCCAGACGAAGGGGAGAACGGCGAGGAGCTCCGCGTGGGCGCTCCAGGCCACCTCGATGAGGGGGAGAGGGTGCCAG
>CAZTQF010000593.1:0-2499 GCA_964615255.1 uncultured candidatus Brocadiaceae bacterium
TCTGGCCGTCCTGGACCAGCTCGCGGATCGACGGGATGTCGCCGGCGATCACCGGGACGCCCGACGCCATCGCCTCCATCAGCACGACGGGGATGCCGTCGCGATCTCCGGATCGCGCGACGCGGCACGGCAGCACGAACAGGTCCGCGTCGCGGAGCTGGTCCCGCACCGCGTGGTTGGGCACGGCGCCCGCGAAGGTCACCCGGCCCGCGAGGCCGAGCTCAGCGCACAGCGCCGCGAGCGCGTCTGCGTCTTCACCGCCGCCCATGATCAGGCACTCGAGCTCCGGCAGGTCGCCGGGCAGCCCCGCGAGCGCGCGCAGCAGGAGGTCGAACCCCTTCTTCTCGATCAGCCGGCCGACCGTCAAGATCCGCAGCCTGTCGCCCGCGACCCGCTCGGTCGGCGCGAACTCGCCGAGGTCGACGCCGCAGCGCACCACCGGCAGGCGCCCGCCGTCCAGCCGCTCGCGGCAGGCCGCGGCGAGCTCATCCTGGTAGAAGCTGCGGTGCCACTCGCTGATGCACGCGCAGAACGCCGCGCGCTGCAGCTTGGTGAGCAGGAGCGTCCGCCGGCTGAAGATGTCGACCGCGTGCCCCGTGAAGCTGAACGGGACGCCGAGGTGGCGCGACAGCAGCATGGCGACGGACGCCGGCGCGTGCGCCATGTGGGCGTGGACGTGTCCGATGCCTTGCCTGCGCAGCTCCTCGGCCGCGGCGAGCACCCCCAGCGCCTGGGGCACCACCTTGAGCCGGTGCGCTCCGCGGATATCCCCCCAACGGAGCGCGAGCCGCGCGGCGGACCCGAGCGTGCGCAGCGTACGGAGCGGGTGCCAGAGCAGCTCCCGCAGCGCGCCCGCGGCGAGCGCCCCCGCGCCGCGGTAGAAGACCAGCGCCTCGCCCGCCAGCTGATCCAGCGCGGCGTCGCCGAGGTCACGCTCCGGCCCGCGGAGCGACAGCGCCCCGACCTGCCACCCCTCGGCGCGGAGGCCGAACAGCTCGCGGTAGACGAAGGTCTCGGATCGCTTCGGCAGCTGCGCGGCCACGTAGAGGACCTTGGGGCGCGCGGACGTCATGGCGCAGGAGAGGAAGCGCGCAGTCGGAGCATGTCAACAGGTTGTGACGCTCACAGCGGGCGCGCCGGCGTGCGCTGGAGCAGCCACGTCCCGAAGTAGAACAGCGGCGTGTCTGCGAGCGCGCAGAGGGTCTTGAACAGCCACGCGGCGAAGATCAACGACAGCATCTCCTCGAACGAGCGCTGGCCGACGAACAGCACGAACACCACGAGCGCCGAGTCGAGCAGCTGGGAGACCACGGTCGAGGCGTTGTTGCGCAGCCACAGGTGCTTGCCCTTGGTGAGCTCCTTCCAGAAGTGGAACAGCCGGACGTCCACGAACTGCGCGCACAGGTACGCCGTCATCGACGCGCCGATCACTCGCCACGTGTTGGCGAACACGCCGTCGAAGGTCGCGTCGTCGACCGGGCTGAAGGACAAAGCCGGCAGGCTCGCGCCGAGCCAGATCGCGAGCAGCGAGAACAGCGACGCGGCGAAGCCCGCCCAGACGACGCGGTTCGCCCGCCTGCGGCCGTACAGCTCGGACAACAGGTCCGTCGCGAGAAAGGTCACGGGGTACGGCAGGATGCCGGCGGAGACCTCGAACACGTGGAGTCCCAGGTCGAGCCGGACGAACTTGTTGGCGATCAGGTTGCAGACCACCAGCGACGACAGGAACACCGCCGCCAAGATCAAGAACACGAAGTCGACCGGCCGGTCCTCCTCGACTTCGAGCGCGTCGGGGGCCACGCGCTACTCCCAGCGGAGCGTCTCGAGGAAGTCGATGACGCCGCCGCAGTTGATCTGGTGGCACGCGATGCAGCCGTTGACCACCGCGTTGTAGGTGTCCTGGCTCGGCGCCTCGTCGAAGGCGCGCACGACCGCGAGGTAGCTCTGCGCGCGGCCGTCATAGCCCTCGTTGCGCTCCTTGGGGTTGGTCGGCCACGCGCAGCGCATCGTGCGGTGCGCGGGCCACAGCCGCTGCGCGGACTCGCCGTTGCGGATGCGGAGCCGGTTGTCCTGGAGGTCCTCGACCATCCGGCGCATCAGGACGGCGAGCTCGCTGTCGCCGTTGGGGTTGCGCGGCGACGCGATCAGGTGCCCGGGCGCGCCGGGCTTCTCCGGGTCGAGCGCCGTCTGCAGGTTGCAGTCCGAGTCGTCGTAGGGGTCGGCGGCGGTCTGCTCCGGGCTGACGGCGGCGCCCGACGGATCGGGCGCCTCGGCGGAGCATGCGCACAGCAGCAGCGGGACGAACGTCGCGGCGAGGGATCGGAGCACGGCGGGCACGATGCTGCGCGCGGCTGCAGCAGCGCGCAAGGCGCTTCGAGCAGATCCTGACCGCGGCGGCCAAACCCCACTTTGCCGGGCGGCGAGCCGCCGGTGTCGCTATCGTCCCGTCCCGGTCCGCGAAGACGGCAAGCACATGCGCGACAAGATCCACATCGGTTA
>CAZTQF010000594.1:0-2499 GCA_964615255.1 uncultured candidatus Brocadiaceae bacterium
ACGATCCGCCGCTCATTCGTCGGCACGTCCCCACGTGGCGACCCTCGCGGAGAGGTGCCAGAGTGGCTGAATGGCCCGGTTTCGAAAACCGGTTAGTGCGCAAGTGCTACGGGGGTTCGAATCCCCCCCTCTCCGCCACTTCGCCCGCTGGCCGGCGCGGTTCGTCCGAAGCTGTCGCGCCGAGAAGCCGTCGCGGCGAGAAGCCGGCGCCCTAGAAGCCGGTGCGCGGCGTCGCCCGCTCGCCCTCGTCGTCCAGCTCGAAGAAGGTCGGCATCGCGACGCCCATCGCGCCGCCGACGAGGCTGGTGGGGAACGCCTGCAGGATGTTGCGGAGGTCGCGCACGTTGCCGTTGAAGAAGCGGCGCGCCGCGGCGATCCGATCCTCGGTGACCGCGAGCTCTTCCTGGAGCGCGCGGAAGTTGGCGTCGCTCTTGAGCTCCGGATAGCCCTCGGCGACCGCGAACAGCGTCTTCACGGCGACCGCGAGCCGCCCTTCGTCACGGCCCTGGCTGTCGGCCGAGCCGTGGTTGTCCATCGCGGCGTTGCGCAGCGCGACGACGCGCGCGAGCGTCTCCCGCTCGTGCTCGGCGTAGCCCTTGACCGTCTCGACGAGGTTCGGGATCAGGTCGTAGCGCCGCTTGAGCTCGACGTCGATGTCGGACCAGCTCTCGCGGGTCGTGTTCTTGAGGTTGGTGATGCGGTTGTAGACCGCGATCCACCAGATCGCGGGCACCAGCACGGCGACCGCGCCGACGATCAGGGCCGTCTCCATCAGCTGTCGAGCTCCTTGACGAGGTGTCGGGGCCAGCGCTCGCAGAACCGCTGGACGAACGCGAGCTCGGCCTCGAAGCGCTCGGGCTCCCAGCGCCCGCGCCCGCCGCTGAGGCAGAGCGCGCCGTCCTCGATGTCGATCATCGGCGGCCGCTCGGCCAGCAGCAGCTCCATCATCTGCGGGTGCAGGACGTCGTAGGCGAACTTCCGGTCGTTCGACTGCACGTAGAACTTCCGACTGAACTCGTCCGACTCGAAGTCGATGTCGTCGAAGCCGATCGCTCCCTTGAGCTTGTCCCAGACGCCCTCGGGCCGGATCAGCAGCGGCGGCGTCTGCCAAGGTGGGTGCGCGATCAGGTAGCTGAACCGGTAGGTCGTCGTGCGGCGGTCCTTGCCGCTGCCCGACGTGACCTTGTAGCGGAAGTCTCCGGCGACCAGGTCGCAGCGTCGCCCGAACAGCTCGACGGTGCCTGTCAGCGTGTTCTTCGCGACGCGGGAGTGGCCGCGCCGGAAGATCTCGAACTGGGCGTAGTCGTCGTCGTGGCTGCTGTCGACGCCCGGGTCGAAGCGCAGGCCGAGCCGCTCGGCGAGCGCCGTCATCGCCAGCCGTCGCTGCTTCTCGTGCAGGTAGCTCAGGTAGACCCCGACGCCGGCCAGGAGCACGACGAGCACGAACAGCCACTCCATACCCCGAACGTAGCGCGCAGGCTCGTCGCGTCCAGGTCGCCCCGGTCAGGCGCGCGTCACGACAGCGCGCTCCACAAGAACGTCCAGGCCAGCGCCGCCTTGAAGGCGGCTTGCTTGTTGTCGGCTGCGCCGCCGTGGCCGCCCTCGATGTTCTCGTAGTAGAGCACGTCGTGCCCTTGCTCGAGCATGCGCGCGGCCATCTTGCGCGCGTGGCCGGGGTGCACGCGGTCGTCGCGGGTCGACGTGGTGAACAGTATCTTGGGATACGCCGTGTCGGCGTCGACGTTGTGGTACGGCGAGTAGCGCCGCAGCCACTCGGCCTCTTCGGGCACGTCGGGGTCGCCGTACTCGCCCATCCACGACGCGCCGGCGAGCAGCTTGTGGTAGCGCAGCATGTCGAGCAGCGGAACCTGGCAGACGACCGCGCGGAACAGGTCCGGGTACATCACGGTCATGTTGCCCATCAGCAGGCCGCCGTTGCTGCCGCCCTGGATGCCGAGGTGGTCGGGCGAGGTGACCTGCTCGTCGATCAGGTCCTGCGCGACCGCGGCGAAGTCCTCGTAGCACTTGTTGCGGTCCTGTTTGAGCGCGGCCTGGTGCCACCGAGGTCCGAACTCGCCGCCGCCTCGGATGTTGGCGACCGCGTAGACGCCGCCGCGCTCGAGCCAGGCAGCGCCGACGGTCGCGCTGTAACCAGGCGTCAGCGAGACCTCAAAGCCGCCGTAGCCGTAGAGCAGCGTCGGGTTGCTGCCGTCGCGCGGCGCGTCGCCCTTCATGACCAGGAAGTACGGCACGCGCGTACCGTCCTTCGACGTCGCCTCACGCTGGTCGACGACGAGGCCGGCGGTCTCGAAGAACGACGGCAGGCTCTTCAACGGGGGCGGCGCGCCCGCGCCGATCGAGCCGCGCCACAGGCTCGTCGGCGTCAGGAAGTCGGTCACCGTCAGCCAATAGTCGTCTCCCTCCTCGTCGTCGACGGGCGACGCCGCGACGGTGCCGAGCGGCGGGAGGCCCGGCAGCGGCTCGAGCGACCAGCCCGCC
>CAZTQF010000595.1:0-2497 GCA_964615255.1 uncultured candidatus Brocadiaceae bacterium
CTTGGCAGCTGCCGTCGCTCACCTGCAGGAACGAGAGGCCCGCCTTCGAGTCGCGTCGCGTGCGCACCCAGCCTCGGACCTCGACCTCGGCGCCGACGGCGACCTGCCCCGTGAGCAGTTGCGTGATGCTGGCTGTCTGCATGTCTCTTGCTCGAAGCAGACAGCCACGCGACCGACGGTCAAGCCAAGACCGCGGCGTCAGACGCTGACGTCGAGCGGCTCGACCAGCGAGCCGCCCGCGTGGACCAACCGCCGCAGGCGGAGCCGGTCGCCGACCAGCCCCTGCTGGCAGAAGCCGGCCCGCTCGAAGAAGCGCAGCGCCGCGCGATCTTCGATCCCGACGAAAGCCACCAGGCCGCGCACGCCCAGCTCGCGGACCTGCGGCAGCGCCGCCTCGAAGATCGCACGGCCGAGCCCGCGCCGGCGACGCGCGGGCGCCACCACGAGGGTGAGCTCCGCGAATCCGTCGGGGCCGCAGTCGAACCGAATCAGCCCGAAGGCCCCGTGCGCGTCCTCAGCGACGTAGGCCCGGATCCGCGGGTCGGTGACCAGTCGCGCAGCCCAGGCCGTGCCAGGCGGCGGCAACAGCAGTCCACCGCCCTCGAACCACCCAGGCACGGCGGGCGCGTCGGCGGCGCAGAACGGACGCAGCCGGAGGGGTTGGGGAGTCTTGGACATCGGGACGGCTCCAGGCGCTAGGTCCTGGAGCACAGGACGTTACCGCCCCAGGTCTCCGCTGTCGCGAGGTCGCGGCCCGCGCGGGGAGGCTTCGCTTGACCCGAACGGGCACGCGCCGCTAGCATTCCGCGCCGCCTCGGAGGCTCACGAGCCCCCGCGACGGACTGACGACAACCCCCGGCGCGCCCGGACAGTCGACAGGATCCACCTTCCTATTTGGCGTCTCGCCACTCGGGAACCCCCGACCACAAGGTCGGGGAGAGGGGATCCTCTCGACTGCCCGGGCTTGGCGTTTCTCCGAACCGTTTCCCCGACCTCCTCCCGCTCTCGCCCCCAAGGGCATCCGGAATGGCCAATCACGCAGAAATCCTCCGCTACATCGACTCCATCGCCCGCGACAAGGAGATCGACAAGGAAGGGCTGATCACCGGCATCGAGCAGGCGATGTCGCTGGCGCTGGCGAAGAAGTACGGCGTCGACGACGTGGAGATCATGCTCGACCGCGAAACCGGCGAGTTCGTCTGCAACTACGAGGTCTCGATGGAGGAGCAGGGCCGGATCTTCGCGATGTCCGTGAAGCAGGCCATCATCTCGCGCGTCCGCGAGGCCGAGCGGGACGTGATCTACACCGAGTATGAGGCCAAGCTCGGCGAGATCGTCAACGGCAACATCCAGCGGTTCGAAGGCGACACGGTCATCGTGAACCTCGGCCGCAACCTCGAGGGCATCCTGCCGCGGTCGGAGAAGGTCCGCAGCGAGAACTACAACGTCGGGGAGCGCATCCGCGCGCTCGTCTACGAGGTCAAGAAGGTCGGCCCCCGCGTAAAGGTGATCCTGAGCCGCACCCACCGTGACCTCGTCCGGGCGCTGTTCGAGCTGGAGGTCCCGGAGATCGCCGACGGGACGATCATGATCCGCCGGATCGAGCGCGAGCCGGGCTACCGGACCAAGCTGGCGGTGGACTCGGGCGACGACAAGGTCGACTGCGTCGGGGCCTGCGTCGGCGTGCGCGGCAACCGCATCAAGTCGATCATCGACGAGCTGAACGGCGAGCGGATCGACATCATCCGCTGGAACAACGAGCCGATGACGCTGATCGCAAACGCGCTCAAGCCGGCTGAGGTCGGCCACATCACGCTCGACCCCGACGTCAAGAAGGCGCTCGTGATCGTCGCGGAGGACCAGCAGTCCCTCGCCATCGGTCGCAAGGGCCAGAACGTGCGCCTCGCCAGCAAGCTGACCACCTGGGACATCGACATCATGACCCGCGCCGAGCTCGAGCAATCGGTCGCGGACGAGGACGCGGTCGACGAGTCGCCAGACGCCGAGGCCGACGCGAGCGCCGCCGTCGAGGCCGCGACCGCGGACGAGCCGGTCGACGTCGACGTCCCCGAGGACTCGGCGACCCCGGCGACCGAGGCGCCTGCGACGAACACCCCTGCGGAGGGCTCCCCCTCCGAAGGGACGACCGGCGCGGACCCGGCCTGAACGCCGCCCCAATCGAGACACCCCACGCAAGAGCTACAGAAACCACACAGGCAAGGCCGCCTTTCGCGGCGGCCCTGACCTAGGAGCAGACGTTTGAAAAAAGTACGAGTCTTCGAACTGGCCAGAGAATTCGGGATGAAGGGTCCCGAGCTGGCGAAGCTCTTGCGCGAGATCGGCTTCGAGAAGGTCAAGACGCACATGACCTCGCTCGACGACGCGGACCTCATGATGGTCGAGGCGCGCCTCTCGGCCCAGGGGCTGCGCCGCACGGCCACCGGCGGCGGCGACGCCGCGCCGATCAAGAAGCGCTCGCTCAGCGCGGTCGCCGAGG
>CAZTQF010000596.1:0-2496 GCA_964615255.1 uncultured candidatus Brocadiaceae bacterium
GCCCTCGTAGACGACCTCCTCGAAGTCGCCGATGCTGCCTTCCCCGGTGCCCTTCTTGATGGCCCGCTCGATGCCGTCCTTGGGCATGCTCAGGACCCGCGCCTTGTCCAGCGCGAGGCGCAGTCGCGCGTTGGCGTCCGGATCCCCGCCACCTTCCTTGGCGGCCACGGTGATCATCCGCGACAGCTTGGAGAACGTCTTCGCGCGCTTCGCGTCGACGCGGTCCTTGCGGAAGCGGATGTTCGCGGAGTGGGAGTGGCCTGCCATGGTCGAGGCCGCGCAGCGTATACGGAGCCCAGTCCGGGCTCCATGGCGGGGACGCGGCTTCGGCGCAGCGCCGGCGCGTCGGGACGGGGCAGCGGCGCCCCATCCAGAGGTCTGAGCGCCTAGCGCTTCGAGAACTGCGTCGAGCGACGCGCCTTGTGGCGGCCGTACTTCTTGCGCTCGACCTCGCGGCTGTCGCGGGTCAGCAGGCCGTGCTCGCGCAACGGACCTTCGAAGTTCTCGTTCTCGGTGCGGAGCGCGCGGGCGATGCCGAGGCTCGTCGCGCCCGCTTGACCGGTCACGCCGCCGCCGGCGACGTTCACCCAGACGTCGTAGTTGTTGCGCGTCTCGGTGACGGTGAGCGGCTCGATCGCCGAGCGCCGCGTGTCCTCGGTCACGAAGAAGGCGTCGACCTCCTTGCCGTTGACGAGGAACTTGCCGGTCCCCGGCTTGATGCGGACGCGCGCCGTCGACGTCTTCCGGCGACCGGTGCCCCAGATGTACGGGTTGACTACTGCCACGTTGGTATTCCTGCTTCGATCGACGGGTTAGCTGTGGGCGGCCGGCTTCTGCGCGGCGTGCGGGTGCGCTTCGCCGCGGTAGACCTTGAGGCGCGCGATCATGCGCCGCGCGATGCGGTTCTTCGGGAGCATGCGGCGAACCGCGAGACGCACGACCTCGTCGGGCGCCGACTCCATGTATTCGCCCAGGACCTTCTCGCGGAGGCCGCCCGGGTGGCCCGTGTAGAACGTGTAGACGCGCGTGTTCGCCTTGTTGCCGGTGAGCTTGATCTTGTCGGCGTTGGTCACGATGACGCCCTCGCCCACCAGGATGTGCGGCGTGTAGTCCGGACGGTGCTTGCCCATCAGGATCGTCGCGATCTCGGTGGCCATGCGGCCCAGGGTCTTGCCCGTGGCGTCGATCACGCGCCATGTGTTCATGGCTTCGTGGTTCTTCTCGACGGTGGCGAAAGTGGTCTTGGTCATGATCAGTTACGTCGACGGCGGCGCCGCCGCTGGCGGCCCGTGACTCCGGAAAGGGGCGAAAGAGACTAGCGGCGACCTCCCTGGTGTCAACGCCGAACCGACCGCCACGCCGACCGGCCCGTGGCGCGCCAGGAGACCAGCCGGTGGGGCGAAAGCTCGATCAGATCGTGCGGATGCTCATGGCGTTGGTGAGCCCCGCCTGCCGGACCGTCCCGGCGATCTGGACGATCCGATCCCCGGGCTTGACCAGCCCCTCGTCTCGCATGATGCGGTCTCCGTCGAGCGTGAGCGCATGGCTCGTCCGCCCGGGCCGGATCTTGTGAGGGATCACGCCCCAGACCAGCGCGAGCCGCTGGTAGGTCCGCCGCGACGGCGTGAAACCCACCACGTGCGTCGGCGGCCGCTCCCCGGCGAGCTGCATCGCGGTCGAGCCGGTCTCGGTGTAGCAGGCGATCAGCCTCGCGCCGGTGTTGTAGGCCGCCGAGGCAGCGGCCCTTACGGTCGCCTGCGTCGGGGTGATGTGGCCGTTCAGCCGCCGCCGTCGCTCGCCGATCTCCGCGTAGGCCTGCCGCTCGGCCGAGCGCACGATCTTCTCCATCGTGCGGACCGTGCGAACCGGATACTTCCCCGACGCGGTCTCGCCCGAGAGCATCACGGCAGACGTGCCGTCGTAGATCGCGTTGGCGACGTCGCTCGCCTCGGCGCGCGTCGGGCGCGGGTTCGAGATCATGGTCTCGAGCATCTGCGTCGCCGTGATGACCGGCTTTCGCGCCCGGTTGCACAGGTCGATGATGCGCTTTTGGACCTGCGGCACGGCCTCCGGGCCGATCTCGACCCCCATGTCGCCGCGCGCCACCATCGCGGCGTCGGTCGCGTCGAGGATGGCGGGCAGGTTCTTGACCGCCTCGGGGCGCTCGATCTTGGCGATGATGGCGGCGTCGCCCTTGCGTCGCTCGATGTGCTTGCGCAGCTCGATGACGTCCGACGCCTCGCGCACGAACGACAGCGCGACGAAGTCGACCTCGGCCTCGAGCGCCACCGACAGGTCCGCGAGGTCCTTCTTCGAGAGGCAGCTGGCCGAGACCCTGGTGCCCGGCAGGTTGATCCCCTTGCTCTGGATCAGCACGCCGCCGTAGATGACCTTGGTGGTGATCCGCTGACCTTCGACTGTCTGCACCTTCAGCTCGAGGTTGCCGTCGTCGAGCAGGATGCGCTCGCCGACCCCGACGTCCTTCGCCAGCCGCTC
>CAZTQF010000597.1:0-2491 GCA_964615255.1 uncultured candidatus Brocadiaceae bacterium
CTCGAGGTCGATCGCGTTGAGATCCTTCATTTTCATCTCGGCGATCTCCTTGACCTGGTCGCGCGTGACCGTGCCGGCCACTTCGCTGCCAGGGTTGTTAGCCGCCGACTCCAGCTTCGCCGCCTTCTTGAGGAGGACCGCTGCAGGCGGAGACTTGAACTCGAGCGAGAAGCTGCGGTCCTTGTAGACCGAGATCACGACCGGGATGATCAGGCCCTGCTGCGCGCGCGTCTCGTCGTTGAACTGCTTGACGAACTGCCCGATGTTGATGCCGTGCTGGCCCAAGGCAGGACCCACGGGCGGCGCCGGCGTGGCTTGGCCTGCCGGGCATTGCAGCTTGATCTTAGCGGTGACTTCTTTGGCCATTATTGATCTCCCGCGGTCCTGACGGCCGTGCTCGACACAGCCTCCCGCTCGTAGAGAGTCCCGCTCTTGTCGTCGAAGTGACGCCCCCGGGCGCGGGTGACCCGGAGATCCGCCCTGCTTTCGGCGCAGGGCAGCCCCGCGCGCGGCGCGCCGCGAAACGGGGCGAAGATTGAATCAGATCCGTGGGGCTAAATCAACTCCACTTCCCAATATCCGAGGGACATCGGGGTCGGCCGCCCGAAGAAGTTGACCGAGACGTCGAGCATGCCCTTGTCGGGGTGGACCTCCTCGACCACGGCGTCGGTGTTCTCGAAGGCGCCGGTCTTTATCTTGACCCGGTCGCCCTTGTTGAACTGCACCGCCACCTTCGGCTGCTCTTGGCTCGCGTTCATGGTGCCCAACACCTTCTCGACGTCGTCCGGGTTGGCCGGAGTAGGGGTCGCCTGACCGCCCACGAAGTCGCCGAAGCCAGGCGTCTCACGCAGCACGAACCACACGTCGTCGCTCAGCTCCATCTCGACCATCAGGTAGCCGGGATAGAGCTTCTTGCGCTTGACGACCTTCTTGCCGCCGCGGTGGTCCTGGATCGTCTCCGTGGGGACGACGATCTGGGGCACCAGCTCCTCGATGCCCGCCTGCTTCAGGCGGCGAATCATGGCTTGCCGGATCGTGTCTTCACGTCCGACTTGCACACGCAGAAAATACCACTCGAGCTTCATCAGGCCGCTCCGCCGCCGAGGAGCATCTGCATCACTGAGGCGAGCCCCAGGTCACAGGCGAACAGATAGACGAACAGGACGGCGACCATGACTGCGACGGCCATCGTGCCCTGCCAGGTCTCGCCCCACGTGGGCCACGTCACCTTCTGCATCTCGCCCTCGGTGTCGATCAGGGCGTCGGCGATGCGCTTTCTGTTGAGGATCTGACGGAGAGTGAAACCCACGACGAACCAGATCCCCAGCGCGACGCAGGTCGAGGCCTTGAGCGTGCCGAGCAGCGGGAAGGGGTCGACGAACGTCGGGTTCGAGTCCCCCATCCAGAAGTTGAGGTTGTCGGCCAACCCCCCGCCGTGGAAGCAGCCGTAGCCGACCAGCAGGAAGAGCGCCCAGAAGGCGAACATCCGGGCGTAACGGCCGTCGTCTTTGCGATAGCTCACGGGTCTTAGATTCCTCGCTGTCCGGGACGGCGGCCGCCAGGGCGCGGCCGCGCGGGACAGCCCAAGCACGGGTCTGCGATGTCCTGGCCAGCGCCGGGCAGACGCCGCGTCAGGACGGAGATTCAAAAGGGCGGAAAACCCTACCGGCCGCGGCACCCGAAGCCAACCGCCATCGCCTCTTGGAGACGACAGCGGCGTGCGCGGGACGCCACGGCCAGCGATGCACCGACACGGTCGCCTAGTGGCGCGACCGGAAGGTGGCAGGGCAGCTAGGACTCGAACCCAGAACCTGTTGATTTGGAATCAACTGCACTACCAATTGTGCTACTGCCCTCTGCCGCGAGAGGCGCCGCCGGAGCCGCGCCGCTCGCTGGTCGGTGGACCCGGACAGCACCATCGGCGCTCCCCGGCTCCGATCTTCGAGATCACTCGACGATCTTGGTCACGCGGCCGGAAGCGACCGTGCGACCGCCTTCTCGGATGGCGAAGCGCATGTGCTCGTCCATCGCGATCGGCGTGATCAGCTCGACTTCGATCTCGACGTTGTCACCGGGCATGCACATCTCGGCGCCCTTGAGGTTGGCCGTGCCGGTCACGTCCGTCGTGCGGAAGTAGAACTGCGGGCGGTAGCCGCTCATGAACGGCGTGTGACGGCCGCCCTCGTCCTTGCTCAGGCAGTAGACCGAAGCCTCGAACTTGGTGTGCGGGGTGCAGGTGCCCGGCGCCGCCAGGCACATGCCGCGCTCGATCTCTTCCTTCTTCACGCCGCGGAGCAGCAGACCGACGTTGTCGCCGGCCTGGCCCTCGTCGAGCGTCTTCTGGAACATCTCGACGCCGGTGACCGTGCTCTGACGGGTCTCCCTGATGCCGACGATGTCGATCGCGTCGCCGACCTTGATGATGCCGCGCTCACAGCGGCCGGTCGCGACGGTGCCGCGGCCCTCGATCGAGAACACGTCCTCAACCGGC
>CAZTQF010000598.1:0-2490 GCA_964615255.1 uncultured candidatus Brocadiaceae bacterium
GATGATGAAGACGTAGCCGGTCGGGTTGCCGAACCAGCTCGCGAGGTCGCGCTTCCAGACGGCGCGCACGATGTCGAAGTTCATCTCGGTCGTCTCCTAGCGGTTGTCCGTGGCGGTGAGCGCGTGGAAGGCCTGGTCCATCTGGCCCGCTCCCTGCGACTTGAAGTCGGCGGGCGTGCCGTCGAACGCCAGCTTGCCGTCGTTGACGAGCATGACGCGCCCGGCCATCGCCTCGACCTCCTGGAACAGGTGGGTAGAGAGCAGGATCGTGCGCGTCTCGCCGAGCTTCTTGACCAGCTCGCGCACGTGGCGGATCTGGTTGGGGTCGAGGCCCGTCGTCGGCTCATCGAGGATCAGCACCTCCGGGTCGTGCAGCAGCACCTGCGCCATGCCGACGCGCTGCTTCTGGCCCTTGCTGCACTTACCGATCGGCTTGTCGAGCAGCTCAGACAGGTCGCACTCCTGCGTGACGTAGTCGAGCCGCTCGCGGAAGCGGCCGCCGAGGCCGCGCGCGTCACCGAAGAACTGCAGCAGCTCCCGCGCGGTCATCTCCGGGTAGAGCGGGCCGTTCTCCGGCAGGTAGCCGAGCTTCTCGGCGGCCTTGATGCGCTCGCGGGACACGTCGACGCCGCACAGGCGCGCCTGCCCCGAGGTCGGCGCCAGGTAGCCGGTCAGGACCTTCATGGTCGTGGACTTGCCGGCGCCGTTGGGGCCGAGGAACGCGACGACCTCGCCGCGGCGGATCGTGAACGACAGGTGATCGATGGCAGCAAACGACCCGTAGTACTTGCACAGGTCGACCGCCTCGATCATCGGCTCTGCTTCGGTCATGAGATCGATATCAGATGGGTCGTGAACAGACAGAGGGCGGCGCGGGCGAGCGCGCGGTCCGGAGAAAACGGGGCAAATGAAGTAGCGGTCCAGCGCCGTCCATGCAACCCGCGCGGGGCCCTGGGCGGCGCTGCCCGCACCCGACAAAACGGCGCTCGACGACGCCCGCGCGCGGATACTCCCGAGAAACAGCCTGCGCGGCGGAGCTGCCCCTCGGCAGTGGCCTCTCAGCGGCAGCCCGGCCCGCCCCAGCCCGGCGCCCACGCGCCGCTCCAGCCCCAGGGCCCGGGGCCGTAGCCCCATGCGCCAGGCCAGGGGGCCCCGCCCCAAACCGGGACTCCCCAGCCCCAGTGGAGGGCGCCGCCGCCGTAGGCTGATCCCCAGCCGCCGTAGGGTCCGCCGTAGAACGCGACCGGCCGCGCCGGCGCGAACGGCGTCATCTCTGCCAGGACCACGGCGGCGCCGTCGCGGACCGCGAACCGCAGCCCGAACGAGTCGACGTCGCGCGGCGCGCTCGTCGGCGGACGGAACAGCACGTCGAGGCGCGCCGTCGCCCCGGGCGCTGCGCGCGCCTCCCCTTGGACCGAGGCCGGCCGTAGCGGCGGGCTCGGCTGCCCGCCGACGAAGAGCTGCTCGACCTGCAGCGAGGCGACGTCCAGGTCGAGCGCGCCTTCGCCGTTGTTCTCCAGCTCGATCCCGACGTGGAGGTCGACGACCTCCTCGCCGTCGGCGGCGTCGCGCGCCCGCGCGCCGTCCGACCAGACGCGCACCTCACCGTGGCGCGCCAGGCCGCCACCCTCGGCGACCGGATAGACGGCCGCGGGCAGCCCGTCCGGACTCGCCCCGGTGAGGTGCTCGCGCGGCTCGAAGTAGCGGGGTTGCCAACACCCCGCCGCGACAAACAGAGCAAAGACCCAAAGCGCAGCTCGCATGGCCCGTAGTTTGTTACCGCCGGTCGCGCTGCAGCAAGCCCTGCTGGCGCCCGGAGGCCAACAACGCCCGTGACGGCCCGCATCCGGCGGGGCTGGGTCAGCGATCAGTAAGCGATGAGGACGTGGCGCCTGCAGAGCACCTTGTGGGTGCCGCACACCCCGCAGCAGGTGTTCCCGTTCTTCGCAGACGCGCAGAAGCTGGAGCTGATCACGCCGCCCTGGCTGTCGTTCCGGATCCTCACGCCGACGCCGCTCGAGATGCGCGTCGGGGCCCTGATCGACTACCGCATCTCCCTACGCGGAATGCCATTACGGTGGCGGACGCGCATCGCCAGGTGGGAGCCGGACCGCGCCTTCGCGGACGAGCAGCTGCACGGCCCCTACGCTGTGTGGCACCACACCCACACGTTCACGCCGCAGGACGGCGGCACCGTAATCGGCGACGACGTGGTGATGCGGCCCAAGGGCGGGCTGCTGGCGGCCGTGCTGATGAAGGTCGTCAGCAAGGAGCTCGAGCGGATTTTCGAGTACCGCGCCAAGGTCATGGCCGAGATGTTCGGCGGCAGCGAAGACCGCGCCTGCGTGCGCTGGGTCGAGGGCGGCTACGTCACCGCCCCAGTCGGTGCACCGTGACGGGCATCTTGCCGCCGACCCGCTGGACCACCTCGCTGGGGTAGCGCCGGAGCAGGTCCCGCGGCGCTCCGAGCGCGGGCGCCATGTCCCGGTC
>CAZTQF010000599.1:0-2487 GCA_964615255.1 uncultured candidatus Brocadiaceae bacterium
GCGCATGACGCGCGCGCAGTTCGACCTGCTCATCATGGACGAGCCGACCAACCACCTCGACGTCGAGGTCATCGAGGGCCTGGAGCAAGCGCTCAAGGAGTTCCCCGGCACCGTGGTCCTGATCACCCACGACCGCCAGCTGGTGGAGGAGGTCGCCGACCGCGTCCTCTGGGTCGAGGGCGGCGCCGTGCGCACGTTCGACCAGGGCCTCGAGCAGTGCCAGCGGCTGCTCGCCGAGGAGCGCTCGGCGGCGCGCGCCGCCGAGACCGCCAAGAAGGAGCGCGCCGCCGAGGCAGCCGCCGAGCGGTCCCAGCCCAAGCTCGCCCGCGACACCGGCAAGATCCGCAACCCGCTGATGTTCGAGCGGCTGGAGCAGCGGATCATGGAGCTGGAGGGTGAGATCGAGGCCGCCCAAGCGGCGATGCTCGAGCCGGAGAACTACGCGAGCGCGCAGAAGATGAAGGACCTGCAGGCCGACGAGACTCGGCTCAAGGCCGAGCTCTCCGAGGCCTACGAGCAGTGGGAGAACTGGCAGTGACATCGCGTCACGCGGAAGCATGTGAGTTCTGCGCTAAGGAGCGCACGCCGCGCCAGGGCTCAGGTAGAGTCTATTTATGACTGCGCGACGACACCCGTCGCGCTCGATGGATCATCCGATGTCTAGTCACGCCAACACTGCCGCCGCGCTCGCAGGCCTCACCCTCCTGTTCTCCCCTGCCTGCGGCGGCGCGCCGGACGAGCCCGCCGCGCGCGGAACGACTCCCTGCGCGGTCGCCTTCGCCGGCGACGCGGCTCGGTCCTTCCTGCCCGACGAGCTGCAGTTGGAGGTCCTCTTCGACGGCTTGACGATCGGCGAGGGCCCCGTCTGGGTGCCGGCGAAGGCGCAGCTCGTCGTCTCCGACGTGGCCGCGAACAAGATGTACACGTGGTCAGAGTCGAGCGGCCACGAGGTCCTGCTCGAGCCCAGCGGCCAGACCGGGGCTGCGCCGTTCTTCGCAGGTGGCGTGCTCGGCTCGAACGGCGCTGCTGTGGACGCCGCGGGCGACATCGTCTTCTGCCAGCACGGCAACCGTCAGCTCGCCAAGATGTCGATGGACGCTGCGAACGTCCAGTCGATCACCTCGCTGGTCGCGGAAGCCGGCGGCAAGCGCTTCAACAGCCCGAACGATCTTACGATCGCGCCGTCAGGCGAGGTCTACTTCTCGGACCCGCCCTACGGGTTCCTCGACCTCGCCAACAGCGACCCGAACGCAGGCAAGATGGTCTTCGTGGCAGAAGGGCGCGAGCTCGACAAGTCCGGCATCTACCGCTTCAAGCCGGGGACGGGCGAGCTCGACCTCCTCAGCGACGTCATGGAGCTGCCCAACGGCATGGCGCTCTCTCCCGACGGGTCGTGGCTCTACGTCAACAGCTCCAACATGCAGAAGCGCGAGATGTGGCGCTTCTCGACGGCCGACGGCAGCGGCAGCGTGTTCTACGACGGCCCGTTCGGCGACGACGAGAACGGCTGGTTCGACGGCATGAAGATGCACTCCAGCGGCAACATCTTCACCAGCGGCCCCGGTGGCCTGCTGGTGATCTCACCGGCGGGCAAGCGCATCGCGACCGTCGCGCTACCGGACCCGATCACGAACTGCTGCTTCGACGAGGACGAAGGCTACGTCTACGTGACCTCGTTCAACTACGTCGGCCGCCTCCGCCTGAAGCCGTAGGCCTGAGCGCCTGCCGGCCTCGTGGTGCGCAGCGGGGCCGGTTCGACTACCGTGGGGTCAAAGACCCCATGCACTCCTACCTCCGCGGCGCCCTCGCGGCTGCTCTGCTCGGCTCGCTCACGCGGGCTGAGCTGCTCGCACAGACCGCGGTCCCAGTCCAAGCCAAGGCCCAGGTCGAGACCGGGGCGCTGGCAGCGACCGGCCGCGCCAATCTGCGGCTGAGCTTCCGGAGCGAGACCGCGCTGCGCGCGCCCTACGCGGTCCGCGTCGAGCTGCACGCGGGCGGCCGGATGATCCTACGGCGCGACCACGCGCCGCCGACGCCGACGACGAAGTGGGAGCCCGAGCGAGAGGTCGCCTACGCGCTGCCGCTCTACTTCCCCGTGGCGCCCGAGGTGCGCGGCGAAGTGCGCGTGCTGGTCGGGTTCCTCGACCCCGACGCGGACGAGCCGCGCCCCCCGCTCGCGCGACGGCGCAGCAGCGGCGGACTCGTGCAGCTCGCGACGTTCCCGTTCCCCGAGATCGCAGCGGAGGTGACCGAGGAGTCGGTCGCGGTGACGGTCTCCGAAGCGCTCGCGCTGGCCAAGTCCGAACCGCGCGCGGCGTGGGACCAGCTCGAGTTCGCGTTCCGACGCACCGATAGCTATCCGATCAAGCGCGAGCTGCAGCAGGCGCTGCGCAAGGTCGGCCGAATGCCGGCACCCGCGCTGTCGTTTGAGGAGGTCGACATCGTGCGGAGCCGCGTCGAGGGCGAGCGCGCGCGCTACCTGCGTCA
>CAZTQF010000600.1:0-2485 GCA_964615255.1 uncultured candidatus Brocadiaceae bacterium
CGCTTCACCAGCGAGCTGCGGACCTGCGAGTCCGGCGGCGCGGTGGTCACCCCGCTCCGGTTCGCGGCGGGCAGCGACGGCCCGAGGTTCCGGCGGCTTGCGGCCGCCGAGTCCGGGCTGGACTTCCGCAACGAGCTCCGCAGGGAGAACCGCTACACGTACCTGACCAACGGCGCAGGGCTCGCCGTCGGCGACTACGACCAGGACGGCCTGCTCGACGCCTACCTGGTCTCGCAGGACGGCCCCAACCGGCTGTTCCGACAGACCGCGCCGCTGCGCTTCGAGGACGTGACCGCTTCGGCCGGCGGCGTCGACGGCGGGCAGGCCTGGGGCAGCGGCGCGAGCTTCGCGGACGTCGACGGCGACGGCGACCTCGACCTCTACGTCTGCAACGTCGAGGCGAAGAACCTCCTCTACGAGAACCAGGGCGACGGCACCTTCGTCGAGCGGGGCGCGCGCTACGGGCTCGACCTGGTCGCGGCGTCGACGATGGCGGCGTTCGCGGACTACGACCGCGACGGGCGCCTCGACCTCTACCTGCTGACCAACCGCGCGCTGCACGCGGGGTGGGCGCTGACGCCGGAGGTCCTCGACGGCTTCCGCCCCCCGGCCGACACCGCCCGTGCGCCGCGCCAGCTGGTGCCGTCGAGGCAGCAGTTCGCCGCCGCGCAGCGCGGGGTCGAGCCGAATGACGAGCACTTCTTCGACTTCCGCGGGCGGCCGTATACGGCCGGGCAGGCCGATCGACTGCTTCGCAACGTCGGCGGACGGTTCGTCGACGTCACGGACAGCGCCGGCATCCGCGACCAGGGTATGGGGCTGTCGGCGACGTGGTTCGACTACGACGACGACGGCTACTTGGACCTCTACGTCGCCAACGACCTCGAGACCCCCGACCAGCTCTATCGCAACCAGCGCGACGGCACCTTCTTGGAGGTCACCCGCGAGGTGGTCCCCCACACGGCCTACTACGGCATGGGCTCGGACGCGGGAGACGTGGACGGCGACGGCCGCCTCGACCTGATCGTCGCGGACATGAGCATGACCTCGCACGAGAAGGCCAAGGTGCTCATGGGCGACATGGACGAAGCGCGCCCCGTGCTGATGCACAGCGAGCCGCCGCAGGTCATGCGCAACGCGCTGCTGGTCAACACGGGCACCGGACGGTTCCAGGAGGCCGCCAAGCTCGCCGGCGTCGCGAGCACGGACTGGACGTGGTCGGTCCTGTTCGGGGACCTCGACAACGACGGCCGGCTCGACCTCTTCGCCACCAACGGCATTGCCCGCTTCGACACCGACCCCGACCTCAAGCTCCGCGTGGCCGCGCTCTGGCGAGAGGGTCAGCAGCAGGCCGCGATCCAGCTGATCCAGAACGTCGGCGCAGTCCCGGAGAAGAACATCGCGCTGCGCAACGTGGGCGGTCAGGCGCTCGCGTTCGAGTCGGTGGGGTCCGACTGGGGCCTCGACCTGGAGGCGGTCTCTCACGGCGCCGCGTTGGCCGACTTCGACGGGGACGGCGACCTCGACGTCCTGGTCAACAACTTCGAGTCGGAGTGCGCGCTCTACGAGAATCGCACCGCGTCCGGCGGCGCGCTTAGGGTTCAGCTCCGCGGGCAGCAGAGCGAGCGCTTCGGCGTCGGCGCCAGGGTCGAGGCGGCGCTGCCGGACGGCACCTCGCTGGTGCGGGAGTTGACCCTGGCGCGCGGCTACCTGTCGGGACAGGCGCCGGAGGTCCACTTCGGGCTCGGGGCTGCCCGGTCGGTCTCGCTCACGGTCCGCTGGCCGTCGGGGCACCGATCGCAGGTAGGGCCGCTCGAGCCGGGGCATCTCGTCGTCGTGACGGAGCCCGGCGGCGCGCCGCCTGCGTCTTCGGATACGGCCGAAGCTGTGCCCGCTCCTTCCTTCGAGCGCGCCTCGGCGCCGCCGTTCCTTCACCGTGAGAACGACTTCGACGAGTACGAAGGCCAGCCGCTGCTGCCCGCGCAGGTCTCAAGGCTCGGACCGGCGCTCGCGGCGTCCGGGTCGCTGGTCTACGCGGGCGGCGCCCGCGGCCAGGCGGGCCGCCTGTTCCGCCTCGCCGGCGACCAGTGGCGGCGACTGCCCGGTCCCTGGGACGCGGCGGCGGACGCGCGCTGCGAGGACGTCGGCGCCTGCTGGCTCGACTTCGACGGCGACGGTCGCGACGACCTCTTCGTCACGAGCGGCGGCGCAGAGGTCCCCGAGGGCGACCCGAGCCTCGAGGATCGCCTCTACCGCAGCGTCGGCGACGGTAGGTTCGAGCGCGCCGTCGGCGTGCTGCCCGCCGTGCGGGAGTCTTCTGGCTGCGCGCGGGCTGCGGACGTCGACGGAGACGGTGACCTCGACCTGTTCGTCGCGGGCCGCGTCGTTCCTGGCAGCTACCCGGACGCGCCTTCCAGTCGTCTCTACCGGAATGACGGCGACGGCTTCGTCGACGCGACGATCGAGCTCGCGCCGGCGCTCGCGT
>CAZTQF010000601.1:0-2485 GCA_964615255.1 uncultured candidatus Brocadiaceae bacterium
ATCACGGCCCGGAGCCAGAAGCTGCCTGCGACCGCCGCCCCGAAGCCCACGCTCCGCACCGCTGGTGACAGGCGCCGAACGCAGAGCGTCGCGAGCAGGTAGTAGAGGCCGCCCAGCACGACGATCGCGACGTAGGCCGGCAGCAGGACGTGCCGGACCGACCACGAAAACCACGCCATGTGCACGCAGCCGAACAGGTAGCTGTGCAGCGCCGGACGACGCCCCGTGGTCGCGAGCGCGAACCAGACCGCGAGCGCCGGCAGCATCAGCCATTCGCCGAACGGCACCGCCGCAGGCGGCGTCGCGAGCCCCAACAGCAGCCCGCCCGCGAGCGCCGCGCGCAGCCCAGGGCCAGCGCTCACGGCAGCTCGACGCCGCGAGCGCCGCCCGACAGCTCGATAGCGTCGACGTCCTCGCGCGCGGTGTCCGGCGGCACCAAGGCGTAGCACGAGCCGTCGAGCAGACTGAACGGGTCCCCGCTCGGGGACGGCTTCGCCAGCTCGACGGTGACCGCGCCGTCTGCGCCCCTCACCAGCTGCGCAGGCACGGCCTGCATGCGCCAGTTCTTCTTCCAGCGGGTCTCGCCGAGCGCCACGCGCGTCCCCCACTCTCCCGGGTCGCTGCCGCACCAGCGCTTGAGCGCGGGCCGCACCAGCAGGTCGAACACGGTGAACGAGGAGGCAGGGTTACCGGGCAGCCCAAACACGTACTGCTCGCGGTCGCCGCCCGCGCCCCCTCGCGCGCCGAAGTAGGTCGGCTTGCCGGGCTTGAGCTTAATGCCGTGGAACTCCTTCTTCACGCCGAGCTCGTGGAGCGTCTCCTGCACGAGGTCGTGGGTGCCCTTGCTGATGCCGCCGATGGTGAGCACGAAGTCGGAGCCTTCGAGCGCCCGCGTGAGCACCTCGCGCAGCCCGTCGACCTCGTCCGGGGCGACCCCGATGCGCTCGGCGACCCCGCCACACTCACGGACCTGCGCGGCAAGAGCCCAGGAGTTCGACTCGCGCACCTGGTGCGGCAGCGGGGTCGCGTCCACCGGCACGACCTCGTCGCCCGTCGCCACGATCGCGACCCGCGGACGCGCGACGACCTCGACCTCCTGCTGCCCGAGCACCGCGAGCGCGCCGATCTCCGCAGCGGCCAGCCGCCGACCTGCCGCGAGCACCTCGACGCCCGCGGCGCGCTCGCTGCCCATCGGCCGCACGTTGGCCCCGGCGACCACGGCCGTAGCAAACGTGACCTCAGCGCCTTCGTAGCCCGACGTGTCCTCGACCGGCACGACGGCGTCCGCGCCTTCGGGCACCACCGCGCCGGTCATGATCCGGATCGCCTGACCGGCCGAGAGCGCGCCCTCGAACGGTCGCCCAGCGAGGCTCTCCCCGACGACGGGCAACGACGCGCCCGCTTCGAGGCCGGTCGCACCGGCCCCGACCGCGAAGCCGTCCATCGCGGAGCGATCGGTCGCGGGCCACGGGCCGTCGGTGCAAACGCTCGCGCCCAGCACGCGCCCGTGCGCCGACTCGAGGTCTACGCGCTCGCGCCGCGCGGTCGGGTGAACGCGCGCGATCACCTGCGCGCGCGCGCGGTGCAGGTCCAAGGGGTTCGCCATGGCGACGACCTTGGCCCGCCGCCCGCGCCGGCGCAAGCCAGGACCGCGTCGTCGCCGCGCCTACGCAGCGGCCAGGGTGACGACGACGGCGCCGAGCTCGCTCTCGAGCGCGAGCACGGCGCCGGCCTCAGCCGCGCGGACGGCGCGGTCAGCCGCCTCGTCGATCGTCAGCTCTCGCGGCAGCCCCACCTTGCCCCGTGCGCCACCCCCCGACCGCTGCAGCGCCCACTCGCCGCCGAAGACGTTGGCCAACTCCGCGACGACCGCCCGCGCGAACGTCGAGACGTCGACCTCTTCAGGCTCACAGCCGGTCATCCCCGACGCGACCTCCCGGACCAGCCCTTCGGTCGCCGACACCGTGAGCTCCTCTGAGGCCGCCCCCTCAACGGTCAGCGCCGCAGAGGCTGCAGCGCCTCCAAGGAGCTCGTCGAACGGCGCCTCGGCGTCGTCGACGAACACGAACGCCATCTGCTCGAGGACGTCGACGGCGATCTGACGAAGGGCGGCATCGGCTGTGGCGCTCACGGCTGTCTTCTCTCCAGGCTCAAGGGTGGCAAGGGACGCGCGCCTAGCAGCCGGCGAACAAGGTCTGCACGAGCTCGCGCAGCTCCTCGGGCTGAAAGGGCTTTCGCAGGCAATGGGTGACGCCCAGTTCGCTCATGCGCGCGAGGCGCTCTGGGTTGCTCTCGGTGGTCACGAGCGCCACGCGCACGTCAGCCAGCGACGGATCCTTCGCCTTGTGCTCGACGAACTCGTAGCCGTCCATCACGGGCATGTTGATGTCGAGCAGGACGATGTCAGAAGGCTCCTCGCGCAGCCGCGCGAGCGCGTCTGCGCCGTCCCCGGCTTCACGGATCCGCGCCGCGTCGGCGCCTGCCT
>CAZTQF010000602.1:0-2483 GCA_964615255.1 uncultured candidatus Brocadiaceae bacterium
ATCTACACCGCCACGGGCACGCCCTACGTGACGGGCGCGCTGGCCGTCATCACGCTGCTGCTGATGCTCGGTTGCGGCATCAAGAAGAACGGCGCGGTGGGCTTCTTCAAGGGGCTCGTGCCGCACGGCCTGCCCTGGCCGCTGATCCCGATCATGTTCCTGATCGAGGTCGTGTCCCTGCTGGTCAAGCCGTTCGCGCTGACGATTCGTCTGTTCGCGAACATGCTCGCAGGCCACCTGGTCATCGCGTCGGCGATCGGCCTGATCTTCCTGTTCGCCCGCCTGCAAGAGGGCGCTGCGACCAGCTACCTGACCGCGCTGCCGTGCTTCGGCATGGCCGTCTTCATCTACATCATCGAGGCCTTCATCACGCTGCTGCAGGCCTACATCTTCACGTTCCTGAGCATCAACTTCGTCTACCAGTCGATCCATCAGGATCACTAACGAGCGCTCAGGCGCGTTGTCGTCAGCTTCATTTCCAACCCTTCCCTTTCGTCAGTAACGGAGACTCCAATGATCGCTTTCTTCCAGGATGCCCTCGCTCAAGCGACCGCCTCGAACATCGGCCTCGGCATCGGCGCCGGCCTCGCTGCTGGCCTCGCCGCCGTCGGCGCGGGCATGGGCATCGGCAAGATCGGTGGCTCGGCCGGTGAGGGCATCGCCCGCCAGCCCGAAGCCGCCGGCGACATCAAGGGCAACGCGCTGATCCTCGCGGCGTTCGTCGAGGGTGTCGCGCTGTTCGCCGCGGTCATCGGCCTGCTGCTCGCGAACAAGTAGTTCGCGCGCGCCGCGGGCCACGGTCCGCGGCGGCAGCACCCGTTGATCCATTGACTCGAACGCGGAGGTCCTCATGCCGCTCGCCAACACACTGACCCTTCTCGCAGCCGACGACGGCCCCAAGCCGCTCGGCGCGCTCCTGGACTTCGCTCCGGGCGCCATGATCTGGACGTTCCTCGCGTTCGGCGTGGGCCTGATCTTCATGTGGAAGTTCGTCTACGGCCCGATCACCGCGGCCCTGGAGGAGCGGGACACGAAGGTCGAGGACGCCATCAAGGCGGCCGAGGTCGCGCGGCAGGAGGCCGAGGCCCAGATGGAGAAGGCCAAGGCCGAGCTCGCCGAGGCCCAGGCCAACGCCAAGCGCATGGTCGAGGACGCGATGGGTCGCGCCGAGCGCCAGGCCGCCGAGGCGGTCCGCGAGGCGGACGAGCGCGCCAAGGCCGAGCTGCAGAAGGCGCGCGACACGATCGCGGCCGAGAAGCGCCAGGCGGTCCAGGAGATCCGCGCGATCGCGGTCGACCTGACCATCGCCGCCACCGGCAAGCTGCTCGGCCAAGAGGTCGACGCCGCCAAGAACAAGCCGCTCGTCGAACAGTTCGTCAGCGGCGCGGAGCAAGCCTGATGACGCTGCTCGCCAAACGCTACGCCTCGGCGCTGTTCACGCTGGCCAAGGAGAAGGGCGCCGTCGACGCGGTGGGGTCCGATCTGGCTGCGCTGCACGCCGAGCTGCACGCGCCAGGCGCGGCGGCGCTGCTCAGCAGCCCGGACGTAGCCCTAGACGAGCGGTCGGCGGCGCTGGCCAAGCTGACGGCTGGCCGGCACGAGCTGGTCTCCAACCTGGTCGGCGTCATGCAGCAAAGGCGCCGCCTCGACGTGCTCGCGGACCTTCCGACCGCGTTCCGCGAGCTCCTCATGGTCGACCGCGGCGAGGTCGAGGGCGTGGCCGAGTCCGCGCACCCGCTGGGCGACGACGAGCTGAAGGCGCTCACCGAGCTCGCTTCCCGATTGAGCGGCAAGCAGGTCGTGCTCACCGCTGCGCACAAGCCCGAGCTGATCGGCGGCGTCCGCCTCGTGGTCGGGAACGTGCTCTACGACGGCTCGCTGCGCGCCGCGCTGGACCAGCTCCAGGACAAGCTGCAGCACTCTGCTGTCTGAATCTACTGACCCACATCGGCGCTGCCGGCGAGCCGGCGATCGCCACCTCTTGATCGCACAACTACTCCTTACGAAGTCACCATGGACCTCAAACCATCCGAAGTCGCCACCGTCCTCAAGGCAGAGATCGAGGGCTTCCAGGGCAAGATGCAGAAGTCGAACGTCGGCACCGTCCTGATGGTCGGTGACGGCACGGCCCGCGTGCACGGCCTCGACGACTGCATGATGAACGAGATGCTCGACTTCGGGAACGGCATCTACGGCGTCGCGCTGAACCTCGAAGAGGACAACGTCGGCGCGGTGCTGCTCGGCGCCGACAGCCAGGTCAAGGAAGGCGACACCGTGCGCACGACCGGCCGGATCATCTCGGTGCCGACCGGCCTGCAGATGTGCGGGCGCGTGGTCGACTCGCTCGGCCGCGCCGTCGACGGCAAGGGCGACATCAAGGTCGAGGACTCGGACTACCGCTCGATCGAGGGCCGCTCGCCGTCGGTGCCCGAGCGCCAGCCGGTCACCGAGCCGCTCCAGACCGGCATCAAGGCGATCGACGC
>CAZTQF010000603.1:0-2482 GCA_964615255.1 uncultured candidatus Brocadiaceae bacterium
CGGCCTGCAGCCCGCGCACCTGCTGGCCGCGGACCTCGGCGACCTGTTCGCCGGTCACGTCCTCGATCACCAGCTTGGGGGGCTCGTCCGGGGCTTTCTGGAGCCACAGGTAGACCGTCGCGCCGTAGCCCGGGTTGGCCGCCTTGTACTCCTTGCTGCCCTGGAACCCGCGGCTGCCGAGCTTCCACAGGTAGGCGGGCTGGACCTGCGCCAGCCACGCGTCGCGCGCGACGACCCGCTCGCTGAGCTGGCGGAGGCCTTCGATGTCGAGCACCAGCACGCCGCGGCCGTGGGTCGCGGCGACGAGGTCGCTGTCGCGGTCCTGGATCACCAGCTCGCGCACCGAGACGTTCGGCATGCCGTTGGCCAGCCGCAGCCAGTTGTAGCCGCGGTCGAGCGACGCCCAGGCGCCGTGCTCGGTGCCGAGGAACAGCAGGTCCTCGTTGCGCGGGTCCTCGGCGAAGCTGTGGCAGACCTCGCGGCCGGGCAGCGTGTCGCCCATGCTGTAGAACGTCTCGCCGCGGTCGTCGCTGACGAACACGTGCGTGCGGAAGTCGTCGCTGCGGTGCCCGTCGAGCGTCACGTAGAGGCGGCCTGCCTCGTGGTGCGAGGGCACGATGTCGCTGACGTAGAGGGGCTCGTCGACCGGCAGGTTCTGGTCGACGCGCGTCCAGTTCGCGCCGCCGTCGTCGGTGCGCCACAGGGCGCCGTCGTCGGTGCCGACGTAGAGCAGGCCGCGCTGGAGCGGGCTCTCCGCGAGCGCGCAGGCGGTGCCGTCCTCGGTGTCGCCGAGCCTGGGCGAGACACAGCTCATCTGGATGCCCCGCGCGTTGGTCGTGGGGCCGAGATCCGGCCGCGAGCCGCGGTTGTCCAGGTGGCTGTGGCGGTCGCCGCGGAAGAGGTAGTTGCCGGCGTGGTAGACCACGAGGCGGTTGTGGGGCGAGAGGATGAACGGCGCGTCCCAGTTGAAGCGGGCGCGGCCGCCGTCGTCGGGGCGGTCGCGCTGCATCCGGGCCTGCGTCCCCGTGCGCGTGTCGACCACGCCGGCGTTGCCGTTCTGGCTGGTCGCGAAGACGACGTGCGGCTCCAGGGGGTCTGCCTGGGCGCCGAACCCGTCGCCGCTGTAGATCTTGAAGCAGTCGTAGGTCGTGACGCCGTCGCGGTAGCGGGTCTGCGAGGGCACCACCCAGGTGCCGTTGTCCTGGAGGCCGCCGATGACGTTGTAGGGCACGCTGTTGTCGACGGCGCAGTCGTAGAACTGCGCCGCGGAGAAGCCCTTGTGGAGCTGCCACGAGGCGCCCTGGTCGTACGACTCGTTGACGCCGCCGTCGCAGACGGCGACGAGGTGTTCGCTGTCGTCGGGGTCCACCCAGATGCCGTGGAAGTCGACGTGGATGCCGCGGTTGATGCCCGCGAACTTCTCGCCGCCGTCGGTCGAGCCCCACAGCGTCGTGCCGACGCAGTAGAGGTTGTCGGCATTGCGCGGGTCGACGCGGATCACCGAGTAGTAGAAGGGGCGCTCGGTGAGGCTGTTGAGCCGCGTCCAGGTCTCGCCGCGGTCGTCGCTGCGAAAGACCCCGCCGGTCTCGTAGCCGCGCTCGCCCTGCCGGTCTTGGCGGTTGGCCTCCTGCCCGAAGAGCCGGCCCGAGTAGGGGCCGTTCGGGCGGCCCGCGGCGCGCGACAGCCCGGTCGCCTGCGAGCCGAACGTCACCTCGACCTCGGTCACCGCGTCGCCGCGGGCGTAGATCACCCGGACGGTCTGTTCGCCGCGCGAGTCGCGGATGATCTCGACCAGGTCGGCGTAGGTCGCGACCGGCTCGTCGTCGATCGCCGTGATCCGGTCGCCCGCCTGGAGGCCTGCCTTCGCGGCCGGCCCCGCCTCGGTCACGGTCGTCAAGATCGCGCCGGCGGCGTCGCCCGCGCCGTCCTCGCCCTCGGTCCCGACGCCCATGACGGCCGAGCCGCGGGGGTTGCGGCGGGCGCGGCCCTGGGGGCGGTCGGCGCCGCCGCGGCCGGCGGGCGCGTCCTTCTCGTCGCCCGTCGCCCAGCCGCTGCGCTCGGTCTCGATGATCGCGAACATCGTGTCCGGAGCGGACGCGAGCAGGTCGAGCCCGCTGCGGCCCCAGGTGCACGTCGGCAGCCCGTTCTTCAGCTGTCGCCAGCTCTCGCCGCCGTCGACGCTCTTGTAGATGCCGGAGCGCTCGCCGAAGCGAACGATCGGGTCGTTGCCGTCGAAGCGGTCGCGCTTGCGCTCGTACATGCACGCGAACACCGTCATCGGATCGGCCGGGTGCACCCGCACGTCGACGCACCCGGTTCGGTCGTCGAGGTGCAGCACCCGCTCCCAGGTCGCGCCGCCGTCCTTGGTGCGGAACACCCCGCGCTCCTCGTTCTCGCCCCAGAGCCTGCCGAGCGCCGCGACGTAGACGATGTCCGGGTTGCTCGGGTGCACCTCGACGTGCCCGATCTGGAAGGTCTCGCG
>CAZTQF010000604.1:0-2481 GCA_964615255.1 uncultured candidatus Brocadiaceae bacterium
CGGTCGCCAGCGCGTCCGTCACGTTCCTCAGCGGCAGCGACGGTCTCGGTTCGGACGCGGACGTCGTGCGCGTCGTCGCGCGCGACAACGGTCGGTTCCGCGCCGAGCTCTTGCGCGGGCGCGATTACCGGGCCTACGCGATCGCGCCTTCCGGGAGCTTGCTCGACGGTGCGCCGGTCGTCTCGGCGATGTCGGAGCTCGGTGTCCCGGTGACCGAGCTCCGGTTCTCTGCCGACGAGGTCCAGGCGCCGAGTCGGGTCTTCACGCTCCGCGGGCTGGAGCCGTGGCGCGAGCTCGGGGAGATCCGCGTGCAGCTCTGGCTCGACGGCTGCCGGCAGGCGCTGGAGGACGAGGTCGTCGGGCCCGGCGGGCAGGTGCGCGTGCCGCCGCTGCCGCGGGAGGAGCTCGAGGCGTTTGTGTTCGTAGACGGCCGCTTGGTGCACGCGGATCGCCGCCGCAACGGGATCCGCATGGAGACCCCATTCGTCGTGCGGGGCCGCGTCGTCGACGCGGACGGGGCGCCGGTCGCCGGCGCGAGCATCCACCGCGTGTGCAACTACGCCGCGCAGCGGGGTGCCTTACCCTCGCGCGCCGACGTGCGGCGGTTCGAGCTCGCGCAGACCGACGCGGACGGCCGCGCCGAGTGGCTGCTCGCTGCCTACAAGGACCCGTTCGAGGGCGGCTCCGGCTGGCCCCCGAAGGTCTTCGTCGCGTCGGCTGCAGGCTTTCGTGGCTGCGTCGCTGGCTTCAACGGCGCGGTCTCGTCCAACCACGAGATCATCACGGATCGAGTCAAGGAGCGGACTCTGCCGTTCGTGATGGAGCGCGCCGAGCCCCTGCAGGTCTCGTTTGATCGCGACGTGAAGGCGACGGGGATCTCCTGGGCGGCGAGCTATTCCATGCCGAGATCCGAGGGCGGCTACAACACGCACTTCGAGGTCGGCGTAGGCGACGTCGCCGCCAACGGTGCGGCGACGCTCCGTCCTTGGCCTGCTGGCGCAGAGGAGCCGCGCGTCTTCTTGCTGGGGGTGACGCCGCGCCTCGCGCCCGATCACCCGTTCGCGCGCGCGGTCGCGCCCTGGCCGCTCGAGGTGCCGCTCGCGGCGGAGGCGGACGCGCGCGTCGTGGCGCCAGCGATCGTGCCGGTCTGCGTGCGCGTCGTCAGCGCCGCCGGCGGGCCGGCAGCCGCTGCGGAGGTCGGCCTCTTCTCGCTGGAGCGCGGTCTCGCCGAGCCGTTCGCGGTCCCCGCCGCGACGGACTCTGCCGGGCGCCTCGTGCTGCCCGCGTCGCCGGGGCGCTACGTCGTGGTCGCGCTCGGCCGGCGCGCGTGGGCGCGCCACGCATTCGAGGTGACGCCGTCGATGGAGCCGATCGAGCTGAAGCTCGAGCCGATCGCGCAGATGCGGCTGCGCGTCGTCGACGTCGGAGGGCGCCCGTTGGAGGGGGTCGGCGTCGGGTCGAGCGGAGCCAGCAGCCGGTCGGTCCGTGACCCGCTGCAGGCCGTGCTCCAGGAGGTCTCGCAGAGCTTCCACAGCCGCTACTTCTCGGGGTTCCAGTCCGACCGGGAAGGGCGACTGCTCTTGTCGTTCATCCCGTGCGAGAGCCGGACGGTCTCCTTCCAGCTAAGCTCCTACACTTTCGGCGCCCCGACGCTCGAGTCCTCTCGGCTCTCGCTGACGGAGACCGAGGAGTTCGAAGAGGTCGTGCTGAAGGCGAAGTAGGGGCTCAGGAGCCGATGGTCCCGTGCCCGGCGCGCCCCCAGGCGACGGCGTTGAGTCCGCCCAGGATGTAGGTCAACGAGACGGACTGCTGGTAGAAGGAGGTGCCGACGAGCGCGGGCGCGTTGGGGATCACGAGCGCGCTCTGCACGGTGGCGTTGGTCGTCGCGCCCATCGGCATCAGCGCGATGGTGTCGAGCGACACGCGCAGCTGGCCGCAGTGTCCGAACACGGAGTGCGGCAGCGGCACGCCGAGGAACGCCGCGTTGGAGATGCCGGTCGCGAACAGCCGCAGGTTGCAGAGGTAGCTGCAGCCGCCGTTCGACGTCGGCACGGCTGCGACGAAGGTGGTCCCGATGCGCGGCAGGTTGGTGGCCACGTGGGTCACCGGCGGGCTGAAGGGGCCGCACCCGACGGTGCCGGGCGCGCCGAAGTAGCTGTAGCTTGCGGTCTGGGCGGCCGCGCTGCTGGCGAGCGCGCCGAGCGCCGCGAAGGTCAGAGTTCTCGTAGCCGGCATCGTGCTGTCGCCGCTTTGGGCGGCGTCGCCCCACGATAGCACAGCCCGCCCGAGCGCCTCAGCTCGCGAGCCGGGCGAGGTCTGCGACGCGGTTCATCAGCGCGTGCAGCTCGGACAGCAGCGCGTGCCGGTTCTTGCGGAGCGAATCGTCTTCGGCGTTGACCATCACGGCGTCGAAGAACGCGTCGACCGGTCCCTTGAGCGCGGCGCAGTCTGCCAGCGCGGCCTCGTAGTCGCCGGCTTCGA
>CAZTQF010000605.1:0-2479 GCA_964615255.1 uncultured candidatus Brocadiaceae bacterium
TTCGGGTCTCGGCCCGCGACGGCGGTCTTGACGAGCGGGCTCGTGGCGATCGTGCGCCCTACGCGGGCGGCCGCGGCGGCGTCCGGCGCGCCGCGGACCTCGACGGTGATCAGCCGGGAGGCGCCTTCCCCGTCGGCCGCCACCTCCATCGCGAGGTCGACCGCGACGTCCTGCAGCTGGTCACGCGGGACCGCAGCGCCGCCGCCTGCCATCAGGAACAGCGAGTCGTTGGGCGACGTGTCCCCGTCGACCGTGACGCGGTGGAAGCTCTGGTCTGCGACGTCGCCGAGCGCGGCGACCAGCGTCGAGCCCGCCGGCGTCCCGTCGGTCAGCAGGAAGCCGAGCATCGTCGCCATATCCGGGTGGATCATTCCGCTGCCCTTGGCGAAGCCCGTGACGCGGGCCGCGCCGGCTGCGCTGCGCGCCTTTGGCTGCGTGTCGGTGGTCATGATGGCGCGCGCGAAGTCCATGCCGCCGTCCTCGTCGGCTGCGTCGACGAGTGGCCCGAGGTGGTCGAGGATCTTGGCGCGCGGCAGCGGGCTGCCGATGACGCCGGTGCTGGCCATCAGCACCTGCTCTGTGGGGCAGCCGAGCCTGGCGGCGAGCGCTGCGCAGCACGCGTAGGCGTCGTCGACCCCGCGTTGGCCCGTCGAGCAGTTGGCGTTGCGGGCGTTGACCAGGATCGCGCGCGCCTGCCCGCCGCTCTGCTCGAGGTGGTCCCTGCACACGTGGATGTGCGCGCCGAGCAGGCTGGTGTCGCTGAAGATCGCCGCGACCGAAGTCGGCGCTGCCGCCAGCAACAGGCCCAGGTCGAGGGCGCCCGCGGCCTTGAGGCCGCAGTGGAGCCCTGCGGCAGTAAAGCCAGCAGGGAGCTCGATCCGGTCGGGTGGTTCGTTCAGGCGCGCGCGCATCAGGCGCGAAGCGTCGCCCGCGGCGCCGAGGCGGGCAAGCCCCTGTCGGCGCAAGGCCTCGAAACAAGAAGAGCCCGGCGCAAGGGCCGGGCTCTCCTCGACGGGGCGCTCGAGAGCCCCCGGTGCGCTGCGCAGCAGGCTAGAACCGGAACGGGATCCGGAGGTACTCGATCTGCGGTCGGGGCGTCGACGGCGTCAGCGTCTGCGACAGCGCCGGGTTCGACGGGTGGTAGGCCATGTCGAACAGCACGTCCCATTGGATGTAGCGCGGCGGGCCGTTCGCCGCGATCCACGCCTGCAGCTGCGGGTCGTTGAGGTCGCGGACGAAGTCCTGCTCGCTGGTGGCCGGGAACCTGCCCGCGAGGATGTTCGTCGGGTCGGGGTCCTGGTGGAACGCGAACCCGATCCGCACGTTGGCGAGCGGGATCGGCGTCGGGTTGGTCACGCTCTCCTGGTAGGTCGAGCCGAGGCCTTCCGAGCCGTCCGTGACGATCTTGAAGAACTTGGCCTTCACCTGCACCTGCGTGGCTTGGGACGGCAGCAGGCCGGCCGCAGCCTCCACGAGGAGCTCGTCCTGGGTGTGGCTCAGGATGCGGTAGCCGGCGAGCACCGAGCCCGCATTGTTGAGCAGCTCAGCCTGGTACTGGACGTAGCGGTCGTCCTGGCCGAGCGCCGCTGCACCCAGCGAGATGCGATAGGCAGGCTCGCCGAGGTAGCTCGCCTCGGTGTCGATGTCGGTCAGCGCGACCGGCTGCACGACGACCGGGTAGCGGATCCGCACGGCCGAGCCGAGCGTCTCGTAGTCGACGTAGCCGGCGACGGTCGACGCGATGTCGGTGCCGGCGAACTCGAAGATCGGGCCGACCGCGGCGCCGCCGGCCGTGATCAGGCCGCGCGGCTGGTTGTCGGCCGACGTCAGCGCGCGGCGCTGGGAGTAGCCGGTGTCGATCCACTTGGAGCGGACGCGCGACTTCGAGTTGAACGGCACGGGCATGAGGGTCGGGGCGGGCCGGATGTCGCCCTCGTTGCTGCCGACGTTGGTAGGGTTGCCCGCGTCGTCGACGTAGGTCCCGGTCTGGTCCGGGAAGCCGCGCCAGGCCAGCAGCTGCCGCTTGCCGGCGCCGATGATCTCATTGAGGCTGCCGGGGCTCAGGAACTGGATGTTGTCGTCGAGGCGCGTGTTGGTGCCGTCGTTCAGGTTCTCACCGGGCGGGACCATCAGCTGCACGATGCCCATGCCGCCGAGGCCGCCGAGCGGCTCGGTGTCGTAGGACGTGCCCGCGAGCATGTCCTGTCCGTTGGGGCGGTACTTGCCCTGGACGTTGACCGCGCCGAAGCCCCCGGTGGTGCAGACGCCGCCGTCCGCCGAGATCGCGAAGTCGTAGTCCTTGCCTTCGTAGGGGTGGGTCGGCGACGAGCCCGCCGTGGGCGTGCCGTAGGCGAAGCGCCCGTTGGCGCCCACCGACGGGTCGCCGTGCGCTTCGATCACGATCCGAGACGCCGACATCAGGACGACCATGCCGCCAGCCCCGCCGACACAAGGAGTAGCAAAGGCCGGCTGCCGAAGG
>CAZTQF010000606.1:0-2476 GCA_964615255.1 uncultured candidatus Brocadiaceae bacterium
CGGCGGCGACCGTGGTGGTCGAGGTGGCGGCGGCGGCGGCTACGACGACGGCGGCGGCGACGAGTGGTAGTGCGCCGGGGCGCTCGCTGAGCGCTCCGCGCGGAAGGGACGCCTGAGCGCGTCCCGCGACCGGCTGGATGGGCGCGTCGTGAGACGCCGTCGCCGGTAGCCGGTCGCTGCTTACGGCGGCTATTTCCGCCTGCGCAGCGGCTGCCTTTCAGCCGCAGCGCTCCTGCCAGGCTCTGCTACTGGGCTTCTGCTACTGGACCTCGGCTACTGAGGCTCTGCTACTGAGCCAGCAGCCCGGCTACCGGCCCTACTGTCGCGGCATGTCGGCGAAGTCGACGAAGAGCGTCAGGCCGATGCCGGTCGCGAGCAGCACGAAGGCGACGATCAGCGCGACGCCGAGCACCACGCCGACTCCGGCGGGCACGAGGTCCTTGGGATCAATCGGGAGCTGTGGCTTGGAGTCGCTCATTTGGCGCAGAACAGTAGCGACTGGCGCCTGGCGAGTCGCGGCCACCGCCGTGTTTTTTGGGCTCGCCGCGGGCGCCGCGCGCGGGCCGCGCTGGGGCTCAGGCGTCGGAATCGTCTCCGTCGCGCCAGTCCAGGAGCGCGTCCAGCGTGCGTTGGCTGACGGCGTGGTAGCGCGGCCGCGCCCGCTGGTAGATCGAACGCGCGCGCTCTGAGCCGCCGTCCCCGGGCGACGCGAGCACCGCCTCGTAGAGCGGCACCAGGAACTTGCGGCGGCCGACCGTCAGCAGGAACAGCTCCGCGCGGGCGTCGACGGCGCGATAGCCGCAGCGCGTCGCGAGCACCAGCCACGCGCACAGCACCTCGCTGTTGCCGCTCCGCGTCAGGCCGAACGCGTCGTCGAGCGCGCGCAGCTGCTCCGGCGTCGGGGCCTCGAGCGCGCCCAGGAACCGCAGCCACTGCTGCGTCACCCAGCCGCCGGTGTCGAGCGCTGTCGGCGCCGCGCCGCCCGCGAAGCTCTCGGCCGCGGCGTCGACCGCCGCGAAGCGCGCGCTCTCCGGTACCGACGCATCGGTAGGCAGGCCGGCCGCCTGCACCCACTGCGCGACGTCGACCTGCGCGGCGCGGTCCGGCGCGGTCGATAGCAGCCGCTGCTCGAGGAACGCGAGGAACGTCGCGGTAGACACGCTCTGAAAGCTGTGCTCGTCGAACCACGCCCGCAGGAACTCGTCCATGCGCGCGCGACCGAACACCTCTTCCAGGCGCCGCAGGAACGCAGCGCCCTTGTCGTAGGCGACCGCGGTCATGCCGTCGTCGGGGTTTCGGCCGGTCAGGTCGATGTGCAGGACCTGGTCGGGTTCGGGCAGCTCCGTGAGCTCCTGCTGCAGCCCCTGCATGCCCAGGGCGATCTCCATCGCGGCGCGGTCCCGGCCGTAGACATGCTCCATGATCCGCTGCTCGAGGTAGACCGTGAAGCCCTCGTTGAGCCAGAAGTCGCGCCACGTCGCGTTGGTGACCAGGTTGCCCGACCAGCTGTGGGCGAGCTCGTGCGCGATCAGCGCGACCAGCGACTTGTCGCCCGCGAGGATGGTCGGCGTCGCGAACGTCATGCAGGGGTTCTCCATCCCGCCGAAGGGAAAGCTCGGCGGCAGGAACAGCACGTCGTAGCGGCCCCACCGGTAGGGCCCGAACAGCTCTTCGCAGGCGAGCACCATGCGCTCGAGGTCGTCGAGCTCGGCGGTGGCGGCGTCGACGACCCCGGGTTCGGCCCAGACGGCGCACCGGCCGCTGATCGGGCGCGCCCGCAGGTCGCCGCAGGCCAGCGCGATCAGGTAGCTCGGCACGGGCCGCGTCATGGCGAAGCGCGTCACGTCGCCGCGCACCACCCGGCGGTCGGCGCTCATGACCGTCCGCAGCGGCTGCGGGGCCTCGACGCGCGCGGTCCACGTCACCCGGACGCCGGGCGTGTCCTGGAGCGGGATCCAAGAGCGGGTCAGGATCGCCTGTCCCTGCGTGAACAGGAACGGGTGCTCTTCGCCGTCGGTCTGCTCGGGCGAGAGCCACTGCATGGCCTCGGCGTCGGGGCTGGTCGCGTAGTGGATCCGGACCCGGTCCGTGTCGGGCTCCAGCTGGACGGTCAGCGCCTGCCCGAGCCACCGGTCGTCTCGCTCGGCCAGCTCGAACGCGAGCGCGCGCCCGTCCTGGTCGGCCACCGCGTGGACTTGGATGCCGTCGGTGTCGACGACGAACGGCGCCGCGGGGTCGCGGCGTTCGAGGTGGTGCTCGACGTAGCCGCGGGCGACGTGCTGCTCGAAGTCGAGGCGCAGCGCGAGGTCGAGGTGGGTCGAGCGGACCTCCTGCGGTCGCGCGAAGCTGTGGCTGTCGGGGGTCATCTGCCAAGGCCCTCCTCCGACCTCGACGGTGGCGCAGCCGGCGGCGAACGTCAGCGGGAGCAGGCAGCAAGTCAGCGGCGTTCGGGTGCGCATGCTGGCGTTGTAGCGCG
>CAZTQF010000607.1:0-2472 GCA_964615255.1 uncultured candidatus Brocadiaceae bacterium
TTCTGCATGCCTCCGATCGGGTTGTTGATCTCGTGCGCCACGCCCGCGGCGAGCGTCCCGATCGTCGCGAGCCGCGAGCTCTGCACCAGCGCGCGCTCCTTCTGCTCGGTCGCTGCCACGGCCTCGCGCACCGCCCGCTCGAGCGTCGCCGTGTGGCTCTCGACCTGGCGCGCCATCCGGTTGAACGTCTCGACGAGCGGGCCCAGCTCCGGCACGCTGCGTTGCTCGGGCAACCGGACGTCGTAGCGGCCGCTGGCGACCGCGAGCGCCGCGTCGCCGACGTCCTGGAGCGGACGCGAGACCGCGCGGCGCGTCAGCCAGAAGAGCACGCCTCCGAACAGCAGGGTCGAAGCCCCGACGCCCAACAGCGCCGACCACAGCGGCAGGCTCGCCGGCAGCCGCGGCTGGAATTTCGGCACGAACCAGAGATAGCCGACGACCCGACCGGCGCGCCGCAGCGCCCGGCAGTAGCCGTTGGCCACGCGCAACAGCCCGTCGACCTCGCGCGCGCGCGACAGCCCCTGCACGATCTCCTGCAGCCGGAACGAGTCCGGGTCGCGGTGCACCGCTCCGAGCGAGTTGAGGTAGACGTCGGTGTAGGGCGGCCGACCGCTCGTGACGATGACGTCCTCGTAGAGGTCGCGCATCGACGGACTCCGCAGCAGGCTGCGCACGACGCCGGCGTTGGCGGCTGCGTCGTCGAGCGCCGACGCCGAGTAGACCCGCTCCAGCTCGTCGAACGAGTCCTGCACGGTCTCCTGTAGGACCTCTCGCTGCTGCTCGAACCACCGCTGCTGCGCCTCGTGCACGACGATCTGCACGCTGCCGACCGTGAGCACGTTCAGCAGCAGCGCGAACAGCAGGATGCGCCACGCGAGCGACACCGCCTATCTCTTGCTCATCTGCTGCATCATGGTCAGAAGCGGCATGAACAGGGCGAACACGATGAAGCCGACGATGACCGCCATGACCACGAGCAGGATCGGCTCGATGAGCTTGAAGGTCGTCTCGACCGTCTGGTCGACCTCGGTCTCGTAGCGGTCGGCGATCTTGGTCAGCATTCCGTCGAGCTCGCCGGTCTGCTCGCCGACGTCGACCATGTTGATGACGATGTCGTCGAACATCCCGCTCTCGCCCATCGGGACCGCGAAGCCTGCGCCCTCGCGGATCGACGACTGCACGTCGCCGACAGCGGACTTCATGTGCACGTTGTTGGTCGACGCGTTGAGGATGTCGAGCGCGTCGAGGTGCGGCACGCCCGATTGGATCAAGGTGCCGAACGTGCGCGCGAACCTCGCGACGAGGCTCTTGTGCACGAGGCCGCCGAAGAGCGGCACGTGCAGCGCTACGCGGTGCATGACGCTGCGGTAGCCGAGCACCTTGCTCATGAGCAGCCGGTGCAGGGCGAGCAACAGCACCGCGCCGAGCAGGTAGATCCACCACCAGAACTTCAGGTGGTCGCCGATGCCCATCACCCACTCCGTGGTCCAGTGCAGGTTGCCCTCGCCGAGGGTCGCGAACACCTGCCGGAACTTCGGGATCACGAACGCGAACACCAGCAGCAGGACCAGGACCGCGACGACCAGGATCGCGACCGGGTAGGCGAGCGCGCCCTTGACGCGCGACTTGATCGCCTCGCTCTGGACCAGGAAGCTGCTCAGGCGGTTGAGGATCTCCTCCTGGACGCCGCCGGCCTCGCCGGCGCGGACCATGTTGGTATAGAGCGGGTCGAACACGATCTCGTGCTTGGCCATCGCCTCGGACAAGGCGGTGCCGCCCTCCACGTCCTCCACCAGTTGCCCCGCGATGCGCTTCATCGCCCCCTGCTGCATCTGCCCCTCGAGGATCCGGAGGCTCTTGGTGATCGGGATGCCGGCGTTCAGGAGCACCGCGAGCTGGCTGGTGAACTCCGCCAACACTTTCGCTGTGACGCGGTTCTTGCCGAACGGCAAGGAGACCCCGCCGCCCTTCGAGCCGCCCGCCGACGGGCGCTTCTGGACTGCCGCAGGAGCGGCCTTTGGGGCAGACATGCGGCGCTGCAGTTTCTTCGGCATCTGCGAGGAGGGGGGCTCGGACTGAGGGGCGATCGAATCGTTGCGCATCCACGACCACGGGGCAACGGCCAACGTCCCCCGAGCGCCCGGCGTTCTCAGCTGGCCAGCAGGGCCGCCGGGTCGACGCCCGCCAACCGGAGCACAGACCACAGCAGCAGCGCCGCCGCCGAGATCAGCAGCAGCCAGGGCCAGACCGGGGCGCGCAGGGAGCGCGCCGCGGGCCAGAGGGCGCGGACGCCGGGCCGCTCGTGCCGCGGCAGCTCGGTCTCGAGGTTCGCGCTGCGCCGAGGGTCGACGACGTCGACCACGACGGCGGTGGCGTTGTCCGGGCCGCCAGCGTCGAGCGCCGCGCGGACAAGGCGCTCGGCGACCCGCTGCGGCGCCCGCGCAGCGGCGATCGAGGCGAAGGAGGCCTCGT
>CAZTQF010000608.1:0-2469 GCA_964615255.1 uncultured candidatus Brocadiaceae bacterium
CCATGGCGCGCTGGTGCTGCACGGCCCGCCACGCTTCCCCGCGCTTCTCGGCGACTTCGACCGCGTTGCGCCAGAGCAGGTAGCGGACCGCGCGCTCCTCGGCCTCGAACGCCGCGGCCAGCAGCATCGTCGACCCGTCGGCAGGTCGGCCGCCGAGCGCCTGCGTCATGCGCTCCGCCAGGATCCTGACGACCTCGGGGCGCGCCTTGTCCAGTTCTTCGACAGTCGGCGCCTGCGCACAGAGCGGCGACACCGGCGTCATCAGGGCCAACAGCAGGGACACGCGCGCGCGCATGCCGCGATGGTAGCCGCCCGACCCTCAAGCGGCAGCGGTCGAACAGCCGATGGCACGGCCATGAGGGCACAAGGCACCGGTGAGATCTCGACCCGGCAGAGCGTCGACCTGGAGGGCGCGGGCTACGTCCTGCCCGCGCCGCCGCGGAGTCGGCGTGCGGAGCTTACGGCGACGCGTGGGGGCGAGCCCGCGGGGTCCGCCGACGGCGGCGGCGTCGCGGCGGCGATCGGCGCGCGGCTGCAGCTCCAGGTGCAGAGCCTCGACGGGCTCTTGTCCGAGATCCGCGATCGGCTGCAGCTGCTGGACGCTGCGATCGCCGAAGACTCTCGCGCCCAGCTCAAGGGCGCCGTCCGTGAGATCTGCGAAGTCGTCGGCTGGTGCGAGGCGGCCCAGCAGGGCATGCGCGCGGAGACGGCGCGCGCCGCTTCCGGACAGGAGCCGCTCGACCTGCTCGCCCTGTGCCAGCAGGTGGTGGCGGCGAGGGACGCCGAGGAGCCGATCCACGTCATCGCGCACCGCCCGGTCACGTGTTGGGGCGAGCGCGCGCCGACGCGGCTGCTGATCGAGCGCGCGCTGGCGCTGGTCGCGGCGCGCACCGGCGGGCGCGGCCTGCGCTGCCTGGAGATCGACTGGCAGGAGCACGCGCCGACGCTGCGCGTCCGCAGCCAGGGCGAGCCCGGCGGCGAGCTGCCGCCGGAGACGGTGGCGGCCTTCCGCGCCGCGGCAGCGCGCGCAGGCGCCCGCGTCGCCCCGGACGAGCACGGCCCGGGCGGGGCCGGCCTCCTGCTGCGCTTCGAGCATTCGGCCGACGCTGCGGCGCCGTAATTACGGCTAACCGCAACCCTCTGTGGTTCCGCGGTTACTTTTCAGAGACATCTGGCTATGGCATGCTGTCAGGTGATCGCGGAACGCCGCGGTCGTCCCGACGTAGGCCCCAAGCCATGCTGCACGTCAACCACACCTCGGTCGACCCGGACGCGCTGCGCGCGCGTCTGTCCGAACTGGGGTCCCGGACCGGCTCCGCCGAGCTGCAGAGGTTGGCGCGAGGAGCGGCGCCCAAGCCAGGCGCATCTGTCGCAACTCCGCAGCTGTACGTCGATTGGGTCTGCACGATCCTGATGGACTGCTTCCGCAAGAGCGAGGATCCGGCGGTGTTCGAGCTCCTCTTCGAGTTGAACCGAGCGTCGTTCCTCCACGCCATCGAGGGCAGCCTGCGCCGCGCGTCCGCTGCGGTCGACGCGCAGGACGTGCTCCAGGAGGTGTTCCTGAACATCTACCGCTACCCGAGCCGGTTCGAGCCCGATCGGGCCGAAGCCTTCCGCGGCTGGGGGCACCGGATCGCGCGGAACACCCTGTTCAAGTTCCTCAAGCGGCAGACCAAGCTGGCGCGCTTCGCCCCGATCGACGAGGAGCACACGCAGCCGGCGGACCTCCATGACGTGGGGCCGGAGCGCTCGGCCAGCCGATCGGAGCGCGCGGCGACCGTCAACTGCGCCTACGTGCTCTACCTGGAGCTCTACCTGCGTCACTTCCGGGAGCTGTCGCAGAAGGAGCAGCGCGCGCTGACCCTGGTCGAGGTCGAGGGCTGGTCCTACCGCGACACGGCGGCAGACTTGGGGATCCGCTTGGAGAATCTGAAGATGGTCGTCTTCCGCGGCCGCAAGAAGATCTTCCGCGGGATGGAGCGCTCCTTGGTCACCCTGCGCGCGCTGGGCGCTGCCGCCGAACGCGGCCTCGCGCGGCCGCCGATTCGTCGCAGTTCTGTCTCAGAGAAGAGTTTGTGTGACCAAGAGGGCTGAGCGGTCTAGGGGTCGGTCGAGTTCTCATGCGCGCTGCTCCCCACCACCGGCGTTCTGCCTCGGCTCTCCGTGCGCCGGATGACTGCGAGCGTCACCAGGCGGACCTGTCGGCGATGGTCGACGGGGAGCTCGATCCCGAAGCGATCCGGCAGGTCACGGTCCACGCCGACGCCTGCGCTCGGTGCGGCGCGTTCCGTGAGCAGGCGCGCGCGCAGCTGCTGGCCCACCGTGCGCTCGCCGCGGGAGCGCTGACGCGAGCCCCGTCGCGCGAGCCTGTCGCGCCGCCGCCCGGGCGCTGGGGTGGGAGCGTCCGCGGCGTGACGGACTCCGCGGTGCCTCGGATCTGACCGGATCGGCGTCCGTAGGGAATTCGTA
>CAZTQF010000609.1:0-2463 GCA_964615255.1 uncultured candidatus Brocadiaceae bacterium
GTCCATGGCGCCGTCGCGGCGCGCCTCACGGGAGCGGCGCAGGCGGTCGCAGGCGCGGGCGCCTGCTCGGTGCACTTCGGCGCCGACTCTGCGGGCAAGCCGCGCTCGCTCAAGCTCGACGTGCCGGCAGGGTCCCGCGTCGTCGTCGGCGCGGCGTCCGCGCCTCCTGCTGTAGAAGGGGTCGTCGCCCTCGACGGCGACGGCGCCTTCGCGGGCGCGCTGGGCCCGACGTGGGGCGCGCTGCCGGTGCAGGTCCGCGCCGCCGGGGTGGCTGCTGCCGGCCGCGACGGTCGGTTCTCGCTGCGCGTGTCGCGCGCTGAGGAGGTCCGCCGGTTGGCGCTGGTCGGTCGCTTCTCCGAGGGAGGCTGCTACCTGTTCGTGCTCGACTGGGACGCGTCGGAGGTGCGCCTCGAGCGGCTGCTCGGGCTCGACCGCCTGGTCCTGCGGCGCGCGCCCGCGCCGGCGCTGGGCGCAGAGGTCTCGATGACCTTCCAGCTGGACGGCTTCCGCCTCGAGGGACTCGTCGACGACGCGGTGGTGCTGCAGGCCTTCGACGGCGCGATCTCGGCCGGCGCGCCCGGCGTCGCGTGGGCCGGCGCCGAGCCGCGGTGGCGGGAGCTGCGCGCGGCGCCGACAGCGTCGCCGCGCGCGAGCGTGGCCGTGGTGCAGCGCGGCCGCGCGGCGTCCGTTCACGGCTCGGTGCCTGAGCAGCCGGGCAGCCTCGCGCTGCTGGAGCTGGCGCTCGACCGACCGCACGGGTGGATCCCGCGCGGGCCGGGCGGCTTCGAGCCCTTCTTGCGGCAGCCGCTCGCGGCGCCCGTCGTGCTGTGGGACGACGTGCGCGGATCGCTGGCGATGGGCGGGCTGGGCGAGGTCGACCCGTCCGGCGCGGTGCGCGCCGAGCTGCGCTGGCCGGACCTGCCTGCGCTCCGGCTGCGCGCCGCGCTGGTCCGCTGGAGGATCGTCGAGCCGGGGGGCGGCGCGGTCGTCTCGGTGACGCCCGCGGTCAAGCTGAGGTTCTGATCTTCGCGCGGGCCGCGGCCTTCGACCCCGTTACCGGACGGCCGCTGGCCAGCTACAGTGCGCTGCCTGGCATGGTGTCATCGCCCAAGCTCCTGTTCGTCGCGCTCGCCTGCGCGGCCGCGCTGCCCGCGCACGGCGGCCAGTACCGAGGTCCGCAGGGGGCCCTGCCTGCTCGGCTGCCGATCACGTCCGTGCCGGTCGGCACCCCGCGCGCCGGGCCGACGGCGCCGCTGCCGCGGCCCGCGCCGACGACGGGCGCGCGCGACCTCGTCGCGTTCTCGCGGACCTGGCAGACGTGGTGGGAGTTCAACAAAGAGCCATTCTTGACGCCCCGCGTGCGAGGGGTGCAGGGGCCCGTGACGGGATCGGACGACTTCTACCTCGGTCCCCGCGCCGGCAGCCGCACGGCCGACGTGCTGCTGACGACCGCTGCGGACCGCGTCGAGAAGGTCGTGCCCGCGCTCGCCGCGCTGATCGATCGCGAACGCAACCGGGACGTGCAGAGCGCGTGCCTCGTCGCGCTCGGCAAGGTGGGCGTAGACGGCCGGGACGCCGCCGGCGGCGCCATCGCGCTCCAGGACCTGCTGCGGTCGCGGGTGCGGCGCGACAACCAAGAGGTGCGCGAGACGGCGGTGCTCGCGATGGGGATCGCCGGGCGACGCGAGGCCTTCGACGCGCTGCGGGACCTGTTCTCGGACACCGCCGCCGGGCGCGCGCTCGCCGACCGCGAGTCGGTGCGCAAGCGGACGCGCGCGTATGCGGCCTACGGCCTGGGGCTGCTGGCGCGGCGCGTCGCCGACGCGCAGCTCTCCGAGCAGATCTACGACGTGCTCTGGGCGGGGCTGCAGGACGAGCGGAACGACGACCGCGACCTGAAGGTGGCCATCGTATCTGCGATCGGCGTGCTGCGGGCCGACGCCTCTCGTTCAGCAGACAAGCGGCTCGCGTGGCGGGCAGTCGACGACCTGTTGGGCTGGTTCGGGCGTGAGCTGGGCGCGACCGAAGAGAGCCTGCAGGCCCACGCGCCGATCGCCGTCGCGAGGCTGCTCGGGCGCGGGACGTCGCGCGTCCACCGGCGCGCCAAGGAGCTGTTCCGAGGCGAGCTGTCGGCGCGCAAGCGGCGCGGCCCCCCGATCCTCCAGTCGTGCGCGATCGCGCTCGGCATGCTGGCGGTCCCGGCAGAGCAGGAAGCCGCCGAGGAGCCCTTCAGCGAGGCGCTCCGCGTCTACAGCACCAAGGGCAAGGACCGCACCGCGCAGCAGCTGGCGATGATCGCGCTCGGCCGGGTCGGCGGCGCGGCCAACCGGGAGTGGCTCGTCCGGGCCTTCTCGCGCGCGCGCCTCGACACCTTGCCTGGGCCGCGCTCGCGCTCGGCCTGCAGGCGCGGCCCCGCGCCGACGCGGGTCGTCCGGACGACTTCGTCGGCGAGCTGCTGCTCGA
>CAZTQF010000610.1:0-2454 GCA_964615255.1 uncultured candidatus Brocadiaceae bacterium
TCATGGACCTGATCGAGGAGGGCAACATCGGCCTGATGAAGGCGGTCGAGAAGTTCGACCACAAGGCTGGCTGCCGCTTCTCCACCTACGCGACGTGGTGGATCAAGCAGGGCATCCGTCGCTCGCTCGTCAACACCGTGAAGACGGTGCGCGTGCCGAGCTACATGTCCGAGATCGTGTCGCGCTGGAAGGCGACCGCCATGGAGCTCACCTACAGGCTCGGCCGCAGGGCGACGACGGGTGAGATCGCCGAGCAGCTCGAGCTGCCCGAGGGCAACTGGGACGTGGTCCGGGACACCGTGCACTCCAGCGCGCAGCCCATGCACACCATGACGGACGAAGGCGGCGCCTCGTTCGCGGACGCGATCGAGGACACCAACAGCCGCTCGCCGGAGGAGACGATCCTCAGGGCGATGGAGCTCGGCAGGATGCACGAGCTCCTCGACCGGCTGGAGACGCGCGAAGCCCGCATCCTGCGGATGCGGTTCGGCCTCGGCGGCAAGGAGCCCATGACGCTCAAGGCGATCGGCAAGCGGTTCGGCTTGACGCGCGAGCGCGTCCGGCAGATGGAGCAGCAGGCGCTCGACAAGCTCGGAGAGGTGATGTCGCGCGAGTTCGGCGAGGAGCTGCCCGAGCGCCGCGTCAAGAAGAAGCGGACGCGCTGACCGCGCGCGCCGCGTAGGCTCAGGGCGATGGCCGCTTCGCTCTACGTGCACGTGCCGTTCTGCGTGGTGAAGTGCGGCTACTGCGACTTCAACTCGTACGTCGTCGAGGACGAGCGCGCGCACGACCGCTTCCTGGACGCGCTGGCAGCGGAGCTGCGCCGGCGTTGGCTCCCCGGCGAAGGGCCGCGCTCCGTGTTCGTCGGCGGCGGCACCCCGAGCCTGCTCTCGGTGGAACGGGTGGAGCGGCTCTTCGCATGCCTCGGCGAGCACGTCGACCTGGACGCCTGCGCGGAGGTGTCGATGGAGGCGAATCCCGAGAGCTTCACCGTCGAGAAGGCACGCGCTGCGCGCGCCGGCGGCGTGCGCAGGCTGAGCATCGGCGCGCAGACCTTCCACGCGCACCACCTGCGGGCGCTCGACCGTGCGCACGACGCAGACGCCGTGCAGCGCGCGGTCGCAGCGGCGCGCGAGGCGGGCTTCGACAACGTCAGCGTCGACCTGATGTTCGGCATCCCAGGCGAGTCGTTCGAGGAGTGGCAGCGAGATCTCGAGCGCGCGCTCCAGCTCGAGCCCGACCACCTGTCCTGCTACAACCTGACCTTCGAGCCGGGCACGCGCTTCGAGCGGGACCGCCGACAGGGCCTCGTCGCGCCGAACCCGCAAGAGCTCGACCGGGCCATGTTCGAGCACACGCGCGAGCGGCTCGCGGAGTCCGGGTTCTCGGCCTACGAGGTCAGCAACTTCGCCGGTCGCGGCGGGCCTTGCCTGCACAACGACCACTACTGGCTTCAGGGCGACTACGTCGGCGTGGGACCCGGCGCGAGCAGCCATCGCCAGGGCGTGAGGACCACGAACCTGAAGGCGCTCGATGCCTGGGCCGACGCAGCGCTCGCCGGCCTGCCATGCACGGGGAGCGCAGAGACGCTGCGACCGATGCAGCGAGCAGCGGAGGCGCTGTGGCTCGGAGTCCGCCGCAGCGACGGCGTCGACTTGGCCGAGATCGAGGCGCGGCTGCGCCTGGCGGTGCGCGCGCACTTCGCGCCGATCGTGGCGCGGCAGGCCGCGGCCGGCTTGGTCGCGCGAGACGGCGACCGCGTCCGCCTCGTAGGAGAAGGGCTCCTGCTGGCCGATCAGGTGGGCGGAGACTACCTGGAGGCTGCGCTCTAGCGCGGCCCGACGCGCGCCGGGCCGCCGCGACGAGCGCCGCCGCTCAGAACCCGCTGTCCCGGATCGCGAACGTCGCGCCCAAGCCGCCGCCGACGAGCGCGGCGAGCCCGAGGACCGTCTCCGGGCCGAACGGGCTGATGCTGATCGTGACGCCGCCGTCGGCGTTGGGCTTCGTGTAGGTCAGCCCGGCGAACAGGTGCTGCGTCAGCGTCTCCGAGTCCGGGATCATCGACATGTCGACCGGCACGTCCTCGGGCATCGGGATGAACGCGAGCACGCCCGTGGCCATCTGATACATGCTCTCGAAGTTGGCCTTCCAGTCGACGAACGCGAGGCTGCTGAAGCCCTCGGGGATCTGGTCGGCGATCGCCATGAACTCCTTGTTGGAGCGGATGTCCCCCTTGGGGTTGTCGTCGCGGTCCATGCGCTTGAAGACGCGCTTCACGTCGCTGGCCGAGAAGCCCATCACCATGTAGCCGTCCTTGAACGCGAACGTCGGTTGGAACATGTCGAACGGGTTCATCATCATCCCGTCCATGTCCATCGAGTCGGTGTTGATGACCACCTGGTAGCTCTTCAGGCCGCGCTTGGTGGCCTCCTCGATCTCGAGCGCGCCGTCCGA
>CAZTQF010000611.1:0-2451 GCA_964615255.1 uncultured candidatus Brocadiaceae bacterium
TGCCCGCCGCGACGCGGCCCGGCCAACGCACGATGCCGGGGACGCGGATGCCGCCCTCGTACATCGACCCCTTGCGGCCGCGGAGGCCGCCGCAGGAGTCGAAGAAGTCGACGTCGGTGCCGCCGACGGGGCTGTGCGTCGCGCCGTTGTCGGACGTGAAGACCACGATCGTGTCCTCGGCGAGGCCGAGCTCGTCGAGCAGGTCGAGCAGCTCGCCGACCGAGCGGTCCAGGCGCGTGATCATCGCCGCGTAGGCCGCGCGCGGCTTGAAGTGCGGCGTGTAGCCCTTGCCGCCGGGATAGGGCGTCTCGGGGAACTCACCCTCGTACTGCGCGAGCTCGGCCTCGGGGATGTGCAGCGCGAGGTGCGGGATCACCGACGGGTAGTAGAGGAAGAACGGCCGGTCCTTGCTCTGCCGCAGGAAGTCCTTCGCGGCGTCGAGGATGTGGTCCGGCGCGTAGTCTTCGCCGCGGAAGCGCGCGTAGCTCGCCGGGTCGTTGGGGTCCTCGCCCGCCTTGAGCTTGCCGTGTCCGCTGATCGCCGGGTCGTTGGCGAGCCGGACCCGCTCGCGGTCGCTCCAGAGGTAGTCGGTGTAGTAGCTGTGCGCGTGCCGCTGGCAGTTGTAGCCGAAGAAGCGGTCGTAGCCGCGCGCGATGGGATCCGAGTCGGTCCGCGGCGGTCCGAGACCCCACTTGCCAAAGGCGCCGGTCGTGTAGCCGGCGTCCTTCATCATCTCGCTCATCATCGGCTCGCTGGTGGGCAGCGCCCACTGGCCCTCGGGCTTGTGCTCCTTGTTGTTGCGCACGGCGGCCTTGCCGGGGTGCTTGCCGGTCATCAGCACGCAGCGGGACGGCGCGCAGACGGGGGAGCCGCAGTAGTGGCGCGTCAGGCGCATCCCTTGCGCGGCGAGCTGGTCGAGCCGCGGCGTGCGGATCTTCTGCTGGCCGAAGCTGCCGAGCTCGCCGTAGCCGAGGTCGTCGGCCATGACGAACAGCACGTTGGGCTGCTTTTGGGCGGCGCTCTGGCGGGCGGTCCCCTGGGTGTTGGCGCAGGCGGTCGAGAGCGTCACGAGCGCAAGCAGCGCGGTCGAGAGGTGGCGTCGCATGCGCGCAGCTTAGCGACGGGCGCGGCGCGCGCGACTTCGACTTGCTCGCTAGCGGCGGTCGAAGCGCACCAGCCACGCCTCGGCTGCGCCGCGCTGCTCGGACGCGACGAAGACCGACGCCGAGCCGCGGTCGAAGCAGACGGCCTCGCGCTGCGGCAGCACGGGCGATGCGCCTTTGGGCAGCGTCTGCGGCGCGCGGCCGGGCAGCTCCAGCGTGAACGGGATCTGCAGCTGGAGGGGCGCGGTCGCGAACGCTTTCGCCCAGCTCGCGCCGACGTCGCGCTCGTAGACGTAGGCGTGCCGGTTGGTGAGCAGCACCGCGCGGCGGCCGAGCACGTCGAGCGCGGTCGGGTTGCGGCGCCAGCTGGTTTGGTAGAGCACCGCGGACGGCGAGGTCGCTGGCTGCTGCTCGTGGACGTGCAGGTCGGGCAGCGAGACCTCGGCCCAGTCCTCGGGGGTCGGTTCGTGGTGGTCCTGGTCGAGGTCGAGCACCAGCAGCCGCTTGACCGCGGCGCGCTTCTCGACGAGCAGGATCTCGCGGCGCGCGCTGTCGACGGCGACGGCCTCGAGGTCGCGGATCGGCTCGCACGGTAGCGTGAAGGTGATGGTGCGCAGGACCTTGACCTTCTTGTCGCCGGGGCGCGGCTCGGCCACGACGTGCAGCTCGCCGACCTGCGCTCCGTCGCGTGTCCGGGCGGTGGACGCAGGCCGGTTGGTGCCGACGTCGGCGATCATCAGGAACGCGTCGCCGTCTTCCTCGAACCACGCGAGGTCTTCCCAGTCGAAGCGGTCGACGCCCCGCACGCGGGTGCTGCGCACGTCGACGCCGCCGCCTCGCAGCTGGATCGCGAACAGCTGGGTCGCGGTGTCGGAGATCGCCCACAGGGTGTCGGCGTGCGCGCGCGAGCTGATCAGCCCGCTGATCCCCCGGAGCTCTTCATCGTGGGGGAGCAGATCGGCGACGACCGCCTGCGGTCCGTACGGCGCGACGTCGAGCGTCGCGCCGCCGACGAGGTCGGTCATCGTGGCGGCCTGCCGCGCGTCACACGCCGTCAGCGCCGCCAGCAGCGCGCACCCAGGGACCAGATGGACTCGCGGGGCTCGCACGTCAGGACGGCCCCGGTCCTTGGCCGCCGATGAGGCTGCGGACCAGCTGGACCGCGCGCTGGCCGTCGAGATCGCCCGACTCGAGCGACTCCAAGATCTGCTCTTTCTCGGCTCGGGCTGCGTCGAACTCGGCGCGCAGCGCCTTGATCGTGTCGTCGAGCAGACGGCGGGCCTTGGGATAGGAGAAGCCCAGGTCTTTCTGCACCTGCGACAGGCTGCCGTTGCCGAGCAAGAACGCC
>CAZTQF010000612.1:0-2448 GCA_964615255.1 uncultured candidatus Brocadiaceae bacterium
GAGATGCTCGAGGACATCGCCGTCCTCACCGACGGCAAAGTCATCAGCGAGGAGCTGGGCCTGAAGCTCGACAAGGCCACGCTCGAGATGCTCGGCAACGCCAAGTCGATCCGCATCGACAAGGAGAACACGACGATCGTCGGCGGAGCCGGCAAGAAGGCCGAGATCAAGAAGCGGGCCGACAACATCCGCAGCCAGATCGAGAAGACCACCTCCGACTACGATCGCGAGAAGCTGCAGGAGCGCCTCGCCAAGCTGACCGGCGGCGTCGCCATCATCCGCGCCGGCGCGATGACCGAGGCCGACATGAAGCAGAAGAAGCAGCGCATCGAGGACGCGCTGAACGCGACCCGCGCGGCCGTCGAGGAGGGCATCGTGCCCGGCGGCGGCACCGCGCTGCTGCGCGCCAGCCAGGTGCTGGACACCCTCAAGCTGAAGGGCGACCAGCAGTTCGGCGTCGAGATCGTCAAGCGCGCCTGCGAGGCGCCGATGCGCCAGATCGCCGAGAACGCCGGCGAGGACGGCTCGGTGGTCGTCGACGAGGCGCGCGGCAAGAAGGCCAACGAGGGCTTCAACGCGCTCACGGGCGCCTGGACGGACATGTTCAAGGCGGGCGTCGTCGACCCGTGCAAGGTCGTGCGCTCGGCGCTGCAGAACGCGGCGAGCATCTCGGGCCTGATGCTGACCACCAACACCATGGTGACCAGCATCGAGGACGACAAGGCGGCGGTCGACGGCAGCACCAGCTAGGCCGCCTATCCAGCCTGCCCCGCGGCTCCGGTCGCGGGGCGGCCGCACGATCGCCCGCATCGACCGCCCGACGCCGAATGAGCTCCAAGCGCGACTACTACGAGATCCTCGGCGTCGATCGCTCGGCCGACGAGGAGACGATCAAGAAGGCGTACCGCAAGCAGGCGATCGCCAACCACCCCGACAAGAACCCGGGGGACGAGGCCGCAGAGCGCCGCTTCAAGGAGGCCGCCGAGGCCTACGCGGTGCTCAGCGACGCGCAGAAGAAGCAGCGCTACGACCAGTTCGGCCACGCCGGCGTCGACGGCGCGGGCGGGGGCGGCGCGGGGTTCTCGTCCGCCGAGGACATCTTCGCGGCCTTCGGGGACATGTTCGGCGGCGGCGGCGGCGGCGGGTTCTTCGACCAGCTGTTCGGCGGCGGCAGCCGCCGGGGCCGGGGTCGGCGCGGCTCGAGCCTCAAGGTCGACCTCCAGCTGACGCTCGAGGAGGTCGCCGCCGGCGTCAAGAAGACGATCGAGCTCAAGCGCTCCGAGGCCTGCGGCACGTGCGCCGGGTCGGGCGCGAAGCCCGGCACCAAGAAGAGCGTCTGCCAGACCTGCGAGGGACACGGCCAGGTCGTGCGCAGCCAGGGGTTCTTCCAGCTCCGCCAGACCTGCCCGACCTGCGAGGGACAGGGCGAGCGCATCGAGACGCCCTGCACCAAGTGCAAGGGCCGCGGCGCCGTGCCCAAGACCTCCCCCGTCAACATCACCATCCCCGCCGGCATCGAGCACGGCCACGCCGAGCGCATCGCTGGCCAGGGCGAGCCCGGCGAGGGAGGCGGTCCGCCGGGTGACCTGATCGTCGTGCTGCACGTCCAGGAGCACGCAGTGTTCACGCGCTACGGCGACGACCTGCTGATGCAGACGCGCGTCTCGTTCCGCCAGGCCGTCGTCGGCGACGAGGTGGAGATCCCGACGATCACCGGCGAAGAGGTGACGATGAAGATCCCTGCGGGCACCCAGCCCGGCGAGAAGCTGCGGGTCCGCAGCCACGGCCTGCCGCGCCGCGACGGCTACGGCCGCGGCAACCTGGTCGTGCAGATGCAGGTGGACGTGCCCGGCAAGATCACCGCAGAACAGCGCGAGCTGCTCGACAAGTTCGACGAGCTCGAGAACGGCAAGAAGCCCAAGAAGGACCAGAAGAAGACCATCTTCGAGAAGGTGAAGGACATCTTCTCTTGAGCGCGCAGGAGCCCGACGTGAACGAATCTACTGAAGATCCGAAGGACCTCGAGGAACCCAAGGCCCCCGAAGAGCAGACCACGGACACAGCCGCCGAGTCCGCCGAGCGCGAGCCAGACGTCGAGGTCCCGGCTCACGACGCCGAGACGACCCGGCTCCGTGAGGAGCGCGACCAGCTCGAGCAGAAGCTCCAGCGCGCCATGGCGGACACGCAGAACATCCTGCGCCGGCAGCGCCAGGAGCTCGAGGACGGCCGCCGGCGCGTGCTCGAAGGGCTGACGCAGGAGTTGCTGCCGGTGCTCGACACGTTCGGGCTCGCGCTGCAGTCCTATGACGGCGAGGCGGCCGACGGCTCGGCGGCCGGCGAGGCCGGCGACGTCGCCGCGCTGGTCGAGGGCGTGCGCATGGTGCGCACGATGCTGAGCGGCGCGCTCGAGCGCCACGGCCTCAAGGAGATCCCGGCCGAGGGCCAGCC
>CAZTQF010000613.1:0-331 GCA_964615255.1 uncultured candidatus Brocadiaceae bacterium
GGAATACGGTTATTGCCAACCAAGAAATAAAGAGGCACGCCGACGATCGGCAGCCCCTCCTCCTCGTGGAGTCGCTGCGCCGCGCCCAGCGTGCCCTCGCCGCCGATCGCGACGAGCGCGTCGAGGCGCTGCGCGCCGAAGGTGGCGACGATCTTCGGCACGTCCACTTCGGGCGCGCGGTAGGGATAGGCCCCGCTGCTCCCCAGCGACGTGCCGCCGTAGACCAGCAGGTGCTGGAGGCTCTTCGGGTCGATCTCGCGGGTCTCGTTCTCGATCAACCCGCGCCAGCCGTCCGCGAAGCCCACGAGGTCCACGTCGTGCTGGGTCAGGC
>CAZTQF010000613.1:341-2448 GCA_964615255.1 uncultured candidatus Brocadiaceae bacterium
CGGCCGAGCCCGCAGATCGCCGCGTTCAGCCCGGGCGCGTCGCCGCCGCCGGTCAAGACCCCCACGCGCATGCTCATGACTTCGCTCCGTCTTCGTCGTCGATCGGGTACTGCGGGCCGCGGAAGCCCTCGTCCGCGTGGGCCGTCACCGGCGGGACCTCGCGCGCGCTCTTGCTGACCTTGCCGCCAAAGCCCTGAAACTCCAGCTCCAGCTCGAGCTTGGCGCCGTCCGAGAGCCGCACGAGCTCGCGGAACCGCTGCGTCAGCGCGGCGCGCAGCCGCTCGCTCCCCGCGTGGTGGTCGCGCCCCTCCGCGCAGGAGAAGGGGCAGCTGACGCGCAGCCGCTTGGGGTTCGAGAGGTCGAGCGTGACGCGGAGCCGGGTGATCTCCGGGAGGGCCTCGCCGGCCGCCCGCAGACCCGCCTCGACGGCCTCGCGCGTCACGCGCACGGGCCCGCCCGGGCCGTCGCTGACCACCCAGTGGCTCGGCGCGCCGTCGTCGCGCCGGCGCACCAAGAAGGCGAAGTTCCACAGCAGCAGGCCCGCCGCTGCGAACAGTCCCAGCCACGCGCCCCAGGTCTGCAGCGGCACGATCAGCACGCGCGCGTCCGCGGCGGCTTCGATCGACGTGCCGATCGCCTGCGGCTGCAGGAACCCCGCGACCCAGAGCGCGGCGACGCCATTGACCGCCAGCACGTTGACCACCAGGAGCAGTCGTTCGGAGAAGCGCCGCCTGGGATGCATCGTCGACCGCGCCGCCTACCTCGGCGTGAAGTAGCGGTCGATGAAGCCGGTGTCGATCTCGCCGGCGCAGAAGTCGCTGTGGTCCAGGATGCGCAGGAACAGCGGCGCCGTGGTCGCGATGCCGTCCATCTGCAGCTCGGCGATCGCGCGCCGCGCGGCCTCGATCGCCTGGGCGCGCGTCTTCCGGTGCACGATGAGCTTGCCGACCATCGAGTCGTAGTGCGGCGGCACCGTGTATCCCTGGTAGACGTGGCTGTCCCAGCGGACGCCCGGCCCGGCCGGCGGCACGAAGGTCGAGATCCTGCCCGGCGACGGCTTGAAGTTGTGGTCCGGGTCCTCGGCGTTGATGCGGAACTCGATGGCGTGCCCGCGCATCTCGATGTCCTCGTGCCCGAAGCTGAGCGGCTCCCCCGCGGCGACCAGGATCATTTCGCGGATCAGGTCGGTGTCCGTGACCTGCTCGGTGACCGGGTGCTCGACCTGGATGCGCGAGTTGATCTCGATGAAGTAGAAGTTCTTCTGCTGGTCGAGCAGGAACTCGACGGTGCCGGCCGACTCGTAGTTGGCGACCTTCGCGAGCCGCACGGCCGCCTCGCCCATGCGGCGACGCGTGTCGGGGTCGAGCACCGGACACGGGCTCTCCTCGAGCAGCTTCTGGTGCCGGCGCTGCAAGGAGCAGTCGCGCTCCCCGAGGTGCACGACGTTGCCGTGTGCGTCCGCGATGATCTGGATCTCGACGTGGCGCGGCTTCTCGACGAACTTCTCGATGTAGACCGTGGAGTTCTTGAACGCGGCTTCTGCCTCGGCGCGCGCCGAGTGGAACCCGGTCACCAGGCTCGGCTCGTTGTGGGCCACCCGCATCCCGCGCCCGCCGCCGCCCGCCGCCGCCTTGATCAGCACGGGGAACCCGATCGCGCGCGCGGTCTCGAGCGCCGTCTGCTCGTCCTCGACCGGGCCGTCGCTGCCCGGCACGCACGGCACGTCGGCGCGGGCCGCCAGCTCCTTGGCCGCGACCTTGTCACCGCACTCGGTGATCGCCGCCGCCGACGGACCGATGAACTTGATGTTGCAGCTCTGGCAGACCTCGGCGAAGTGCGCGTTCTCGCTCAAGAACCCGTAGCCCGGGTGGATCGCCTCGACGTCGGCGATCTCGGCCGCGGCGATGATGGCCGGGATGTTGAGGTAGCTCTCCGCCGACGGGGCCGGGCCGATGCAGATCGTCTGGTCGGCGTAGCGAAGGTGCAGGCTGTCTTTGTCGGCCTCGCTGTAGACCGCGACGGTCTCGATGCCCAGATCCTTGCACGCGCGCAGGATGCGCAGGGCGATCTCGCCGCGGTTGGCGACCAGGATGCGGTGGAACATCGG
>CAZTQF010000614.1:0-2447 GCA_964615255.1 uncultured candidatus Brocadiaceae bacterium
GCGGCTGCCTGGCCACGCCATCACGTGCAGGTCCTCGCCCTGGGCGTGCAGCGCGGCGCGCGGCAGCGGCATCCAGTTCTCCCAGCAGTTGAGCGCGCCCACGGTAAAAGGCTGCACCTTGTGGACCCGCAGGCCGTGGCCGTCGCCCTGGGCCCAGACCAGCCGCTCCTCGTGCGTCGGCATCAGCTTGCGGTGGGTGGGTTGGATCAGCCCGTTGCCGAGGATCGTCACCAGCGAGCAGTAGAGCGAGTGGCCGCCGCGGTCGAGCGCGCGCTCCATGCAGCCGAACACGATCGTCAGGTCGCGGTCCTCCGCGAGCGCCGCGAGCGGCTTGAAGTGGAGGTCCGGCTCGCAGCTCTGGTCGACGTAGTGCGCGAACCACTCCTTTTGCCTGGCGTCGTCGAAGCGCGCGCCGTCGGTGCGCTCGACCCACCAGGGGTAGCCCGGTGCGAGCGCCTCGCCGAACGCGACCAGCTTGGCGCCTTCGTCGGCCGCGCGCTCGGCCCAGTCGAACATCTTGGCGAGCGTGCGATCGCGGTCGAGCCAGACCGGCGCGATCTGCGCCAGCGCGACGGTCAGCTTGTCGGTCATGGCGTCAGCCTAGCGCCGCGCCGGTCCTGGCCGCGCTACGCCTCGACCTGGCTCACGACCTTCTTCTTCTTGCTGCCCTTCTCGACGCCGAACTTGTCGGTCACGGGCGTCTCGACGGGCTCATACAACATGTTGCGGCGCTGCGGCACGTAGCCGGCGTCCTTGATGTGCCGCTCGATCTCGGGGATCGAGGTCGGGTGGGTGCAGCCGGCCGAGCTGACGACGTTCTCCTCGATCATCGCCGAGCCGAAGTCGTCGGCGCCCATCGCGAGGCCGATCTGGCAGGTCTTCATGCCCTGCGTGACGAACGAGCTCTGGATGTGCGGCACGTTCTGCAGGTAGAGGCGCGAGAGGCTGAGCGTGCGCAGGTACTCGGCGACGGTCGCCTTCTGGCCGCCGCGCGCCTCCAGCAGCTGGTCGCCGAGCGGCGTGTTCTCCGGCTGGAACGTCCACGGGATGAACGCCGTGAACACGCCGGTCTCGTCCTGCAGCTCGCGGATCCGCGTCAGGTGCTCGACCCGCTCCTCGTCGGTCTCGCAGTGGCCGAACATCATCGTCGCCGTGCCCCTGCCGCCCATGCCGCCCCACTGGCGCATCACCTCGAGCCACTCCTCGGTGGTCGCCTTCTTCGGCGCGATGATGTCGCGGACGCGCTTGACCAGCATCTCTGCGCCGCCGCCCGGGATCGAGTCGAGGCCGGCGGCCTTGAGGTCTCTCAGCACGTCCTGGACGGGCCGCTTCTCCATCTTGGCGACGTGGGTGATCTCCGGCGGGCTCATGCCGTGGATCCACACGTCGGGGTAGCGCTGCTTGAGGTCGGAGAAGAGCTCGGCGTACCACTCGGTCTTGAGCTCGGGGTGGTGGCCGCCCTGCAGTAGCAGCTGACGGCCTCCGAGCGCGACCAGCTCGTCGACCTTCTGGTAGATGACCTCGCGCGGCAGCACGTAGGCCTCCGGGTCGCCCGGCGACCGGTAGAACGCGCAGAAGCCGCAGTCCGTGACGCAGACGTTGGTCGGGTTGAGGTTGCGGTCGACGATGTAGGTGACGCGCACCTGGCCGCCCGCGCCGGGCGGGTTGAGCCGCAGCCGCACGTCGTTGGCGAGCAGGCCGAGCGACGGCTGGTCCAGCCCGCGGTAGAGAGCCAGCGCTTCGTCGGGCGCGAGCGCGCCGCCGTCGAGGGCCTTCTGGCCCAGGTCGTGGATGCGGGTCGGTTCAGGTGTGCCGGCGGACATGGGGCAGAGAGGGTAGGACGCGAACGCGCGGGCGAGTAGCCCCCGCCCGGCAAGAACGGCCGCCTGCCCCGCGAATTCCGTCGCGCGGGCCCCGCGGCCCTACATGCCGGTGGCCAGCTCGCCCTGCGAGCGGAACTCGCCGGGGCCGGGGATCGGGTTGCTGCCGCTCCAGAACTCGATCGAGTTGAAGATCAGCGCGTCGCCCGCCATGCACAGCGGGTAGGCCGGCAGCAGGTGCAGGCCGAGGAAGACGGCCTCGTTGAGGAGCTTGTTGTCCGAGGCCTCGCTGTTCCACGCGCTGAGCGAGTTGTAGGCGTGGTTGGGGCCGAGGCAGGACGTGGCGGCGACGCAGGCGGCGAGCGCTGCAGCGACCGTGAGCTTGTGGAGTCTGTGGAACATGTGGTTGTGTGCTTAGGTCACATCGCAGACGAGATCCACGCCGAGTTCGGCGAGTCCTCGCGGCGCGCGGTGGGGCTGGCATCCGGCGTCACCGCTCGCCACAGTTCCTGGATGTCGCGCTCTGCCGCGTGCGGCCTGCTCCTGGCCGCGTCCTGCTCCCTGCCGATGACCCACGACAAGACCGCCCCTCCCGTCGCCAAGACCGTCCGCCACGAGAACCGCTGG
>CAZTQF010000615.1:0-2442 GCA_964615255.1 uncultured candidatus Brocadiaceae bacterium
AGCCGCCGTTGTTCCAGCGCTGGACCTTGTTGGTGCTGACGGCTGAGACCGGGAAGCCGAAGAAGAACCCGATCTCGACCCCTCCCGAGACCATGACCTCGCCGCTCGGGAGCCGCGTGAGCGCGGGCGCCAGCCGCCGCCCGCCGATGTTCGACGTCCCCGACCACGCGCCGGTCGCGGGGTCGTAGATCTCGGCGCTGTTGAGGGTGCCCGTGACCACGTCGGTGACGTTAGTGCTGAGCGTGTCGGTGCCGCCGGCGACCATCACGCGGCCGTCGGCCATCAGGCAGGCGCCGTGCAGCACCCGCGGCGTCGCCATCGCGCCCGTGGGGGTGAAGAGGCCGAGCGCCGGGTCGTAGAGCTCACAGCTCGAGAGCGTGGTGGCGTTCTGGTCGGCCCCGCCGACGATCAGGACGCGGCCGTCGTTCAGGCGGACCGCCGAGTGGAGCACGCGCGGCGTGCTCATGTTCGGCCCGGCGCTGACCTGCATCGTGCGGAAGTCCCACAGCTCGGTGGACGCGAGGCCGGCGGCGCTCGTCAGGGTGCCGCTGCCGCCGCCCGTAACCAGCACGTCGCCGGCGCTGGCGTTGTTGTCGGCGTCGACGAGGTTCGCGGCGAACGCGCGAGCAGCGCCCAGGCTGGCCGGCGCCAGCACGCCCGCGTCGGCGAGGCCGGTCTGTGTGACGACCGGGTTGCTCAGCTCGCCGAAGACGCTCGCGCCGAAGGTCAGCTCGATGGCCTGCCAGTGCAGCGAGGCGCCGTGCAGCGCGAGGTTGACCGGGGTGCTGAGGGACGTCGAGGCGCCGCCCGCTGCGTCGGGGAACATCGGCACCGCGACCGAGATCAGGTCGATCCCGATCGAGACCGCGCGCGGGTCGGTCGGGTCGACGAGCGAGAGCGGCGTCGGCCCCGCGTTGTTCGACGGGACGAGCAGCAGCACGGAGAGCGGCGGCGCGCCGACGGCGTCGAGCACGAGGGGGTCGCCGAGTCGTCCCGCGGTCCGCTTCTCGAGATCGAAGTCGGACTGCGCCGCGAGGTGGGCCGTGAGGTGCGCCGCGCACAGCGCGAGCGGCAGGGAACGGAGGAGGCTCATGACGATCCTGAGGGGGGGGCGGGGACGGGGAGACCGGATCGTATCGCGGAAAACCCTGTCTGGTTCTGCTCAAGCGTGGCGCCGTGTGTCCGAGAATGAGAACGACCCTGTCGTCATGGCCGATTCCCTCCCGAAGACCCCGCCCGTTGGCAGCGTGCCGAGCTACGCCGGCCAGCCTCGGCGCGGCGCGCAGCACCGGCGCGGTGCGCGAGCAGACGGCGAGGACGGCAGCCCGATTGCGGAGCAGAGCAAGCGGCGTGACGGCGTCGACGTGCACCTGCCAGAGGCGATCGCGCGGCGCTTGCTGCGCGAGCGCGTGCTCGCTCGTACCCGCGTCGCGCTCGGGCTCCGGGACGGAGAGTTCGTCCCGCGGTTCGCCGAGGACGTCGACGCCGAGCCGCTCGCGGCCTTCGTGGGGCGCCTGCTCGGCGCGCAGAATCAGCTCGCGGCGCTGCGCGTGGCCGAGCTCTCGCAGCCGGAGCTCCGCGCGCGGCTCGATCGCGCCATGCGAGACGGCGTCGCCGAGGTCGTCGAGATGCTCTCCTGCGACGGCGAAGACGAGCACGCGGTCGCGGCCGTCGCGGTGGTCGCCGACGCGCTCGCCGAGTACGGCCGTCGCCTCGCCGAGCTGGCCTGAGGCTCAGCCGCCGTCGACGTGCTCGGGATCGTCGATCACGAGGTCTTCGTCGCGCGCCTCCAGGAAGCCCTCGGGCAGCGACACGGTCTGCGTCTTGCCGTCCTTGCAGCGCCGCGCCCGTAGGCCGGCGAGGGGATAGGGGAGGTCGCGCGGGAGGTCCTCGAGCAGGGCCTCGAGCTCGTCGATCGTCTTGACCAGGTGGAGTGCTGGCAGCTTCTTCTTGGTGCCGGGGAAGCCCTTGAGGTACCAGCCGGTGAACTTACGGATCTGCTGGAGGCCGTGCTTCTCGCCGAAGAACTCGGCCAGCAGCCGCGCGTGGGTGGTCATCGTGTCGAGCACGCCGCCGAGGTCGGGCGGCGGCGGCGGCTCCTCGCCGGTGAGCACCGCGCAGAGCTCGGCGAACAGCCAGGGGCGCCCGAGGCAGCCGCGGCCGACGACCACGCCGTCGCAGCCGGTCTGCCGGATCATCCGCATGGCGTCCCACGGCTCGAAGATGTCGCCGTTGCCGAGGACCGGGATCCGCGTGACGTGCTGCTTGAGCTCGGCGATCGCGTCCCAGTCGGCCCTGCCCGAGTAGAGCTGCGCGGCGGTGCGCGCGTGCAGCGCGACAGCGCGGGCGCCTTCTTCCTGGCCGATGCGGCCCGCGTCGAGGAACGTCAGCAGGTCGTCGTCGATGCCCTTGCGGAACTTGATCGTGACCGGCACGTGGTCC
>CAZTQF010000616.1:0-2440 GCA_964615255.1 uncultured candidatus Brocadiaceae bacterium
CAAGAACGCGGCGGTGACCCCGGAAGACGGCGTGCTAGGCAGCAGCGACGTGATGCGCCTCGTCGAGCGCCTGTGGACGCCCTACCAGGAGCGGATGAAGAAGGCGTCGGCGATGGACTTCGACGACCTGCTGCTCAACTTCCTGCAGATCCTGCGCGAGCACCCGGCCGTCGCCGAGCGCTACCAGGAGCGCTTCCCCTGGGTGCTGGTGGACGAGTTCCAGGACACCAACCGCGTCCAGTATGACCTGCTGAAGCTGCTCTGCCCGCCGGCTGCCTCGGGCGGCCGCGGCAACATGTGCGTCGTCGGCGACCCCGACCAGTCGATCTACGGCTTCCGCGGCGCCGAGGTGCGCAACATCCTCGACTTCGAGAGCGACTACGAGCCCTGCACGGTGGTGCGGCTCGAGCAGAACTACCGCAGCACGGCGAACATCCTGCGCGCCGCAGAGACCGTCATCGCGAACAACACGATGCGGAAGGACAAGCGGCTGCGCACGGACGCCGAGGACGGCGCCGCGCTGCTCCGTCTCAAGGCGTCGGGTTCGACCGAGGAGGCGACCACCGTCGTCGGCCGCGTCCAGGAGCTGGTGGACGAGGGCGTCTCGCTGGAAGAGGTCGCGGTCTTCTATCGCGCGCACTGGCTCTCGCGCGGCCTCGAGCAGGCGCTCAAGGACAAGGGCGTCCCGTACGAGATCGTCGGCGGGCAGACCTTCTTCGAGCGCCGGGAGATCAAGGACCTGCTGGCCTACCTGCGGGTGCTGATCAACCCGCTCGACGACGTCAGCATGGCGCGCGTCGTCAACGTCCCGCCGCGCGGTCTCGGCAAGGTCTCGCTGGACAAGCTGCGGGCGGCGGCCCTGGCCGAAGGCATGTCGCTGCGCGAGGCCGTCGGCGAGCCGAGCGCGCACGGGGCGCTGAGCAAGAAGGCCCGGCAGGGGCTCGCGGACCTCGCCGCGACGCTCGACAAGGCGCAGGCCGCGGCCGCGCACGGCGCGCACGCGGCGCTGCGCGAGATCCTCGAGGGGACCGGCTACGTCCGGCACGCGACCTCCTACGGCGACGCAGAGGACAGCACCCGCGAAGAGAACATCGCGGAGCTGGTCAGCGACACCGTGCAGTTCGACGCAGGCCCGGACGGCGCAGGCCCGGACGGCCTAGGCGGTGACGGCGCAGAGGTCGGGGCAGCGCCCGGTCTGCCCGGCTACCTGCAGCACGTCGCGCTGCTGACCTCGGCCGACCGCGGCGACGACGGCCCCGCGGTGCGGATGATGACGGTGCACGCCGCCAAGGGGCTGGAGTTCGACCACGTGTTCGTCTGCGGTCTGGAAGAGGGGACCTTCCCGAGCATGCGCGCCGCCGACGACCCTGAAGGTCTCGAAGAGGAGCGGCGGCTGATGTACGTGGCGCTGACGCGGGCGCGCAAGACCCTGATGCTGAGCTCGGCCCGCGACCGGATGGTCAACGGCAGCATGGAGACCATGCGTCCTTCGCGCTTCCTCCGCGAGATCCCCGAGGACCTGCTCGAGCACTACGCGCCGTCGTGGCGGCGCTACGACCTCGACGACGACGGCTCGCATTCGTCGGGCTGGAGCGTGACCCCCGACCCCGAGGCGTTGGAGGGCATCCAGCGCGGGGCGCGGGTCCGGCACGACCTCTACGGCTCGGGCGCGGTCCGCCGGATCGCGGGGCGGGGGATGAACGCGCGCGCCATCGTGCGGTTCGACGACGGCGTCGAGCGCGAGTTCGTGCTCGAGTATGCCGGCCTGCAGCTGCTCGAGGACATGGAGTTCTAGTGGGGCCGGTCGCCTAGTGGGCCTCGAAGAGGACATCGCCGCGTCGTTCGAGGCCTTGCTCGCCCGCGACGCCGACGCGGCGGCGACGCTGGCCGACGCGCTCCGTGAGCGCGTGCGCGCCGCGCAGGCGCCCGCTGCGGCGGCGCCCGCAGCCGAGAGCTGGCACGGGCTCGTGGGCGAGTGCTCCGCGATGCTCGAGCTGCGCGGCTACATCGAGAAGTTCGCGAAGGCGAGCGCGCCGGTGCTGATCACCGGAGAGAGCGGCACCGGCAAGGAGCGGGTCGCGCAGGCCGTGCACGAGTTGAGCCCCCGAAGCTCCATGCCGTTCGTGGCGGAGAACTGCGCGGCGATCCCCGAGACCCTGCTCGAGTCGGTGCTGTTCGGCCACAAGAAGGGCGCTTTCACCGGCGCGGTCCAGGATCACCCGGGGCACTTCGTCGCGGCGCACCGCGGCACCCTGATGCTCGACGAGATCGGAGAGATGGCGCTGCCCATGCAGGCCAAGCTGCTCCGCGCCCTGCAGGAAGGCGAGGTGCGCGCGGTCGGCGACAGCCGCGCGCGGCGCGTCGACGTGCGGGTCGTGGCGGCGACCAACCAGGACCTCGAGCGGGCCGTCGCCGAGGGGCGCTTCCGCGAGGACCTCTA
>CAZTQF010000617.1:0-2436 GCA_964615255.1 uncultured candidatus Brocadiaceae bacterium
AGCGCTCCTCCTCAGCGAGCCCCAGAGCTCCCCGACGCCTCGCGGCGCGCGTCGTCCACCAGGCCTTGCGGCGGATGAAGGGCACGAGCGACCTGCTGCGCGACTTCTTGTCGAACGTCACGCGGCGGGTCGTGTTCTTCCTGGGGCTAGTCGTGGCGCTGTCCGTACTCGGCGTCAACATCACGCCGTTCCTCGCGGCGCTCGGCGCGGCGGGCTTCGTGATCGGGTTCGCCCTGCAAGGCACGTTGTCCAACTTCGCGTCGGGCATGATGATCCTCATCTACCGGCCCTACGACCTCGGCGAGGTCGTGACCGTCGCGGGCACGACCGGCACCGTCGCTGCGATGACGCTCGTGTCGACCACGCTCAAGCTCCCCGACAACACGCGCGTCGTCATCCCCAACAACTCGATCTGGGGCGACGTCATCACCAACGTCACCGGGCAGACGACGCGCCGCGTCGACATGGTCTTCGGGTGCGGCTACGGCGACGACCTGCAGACGGCGCAGCGCGTCCTCGAGGACATCGTCACGCAGCACCCCAAGGTCCACGCCGAGCCCGCGCCCGTGGTGAAGGTGCACGCGCTCGCCGACTCGTCGGTCAACTTCATCGTGCGGCCGTGGACGGCCACGGGCGACTACTGGGAGGTCTACTGGGACGTGACGCGCCAGGTGAAGGAGCGCTTCGACGCCGAGGGCCTCAGCATCCCGTATCCGCAGCAGGACGTGCACGTGCACCAGGTGACGGGCGGTGAGGCCTAGCGCCTCCAGCGCAGGCAGGCGCACCCCGCAGCCCGTCGCCGCCGCGCTCCTCGCGCTGCTCAGCGCGGCGGCCGCGCCGGCGCAGCGCCCGCAGTCCAAGCGGCCGCCGAACGTCGTGCTGGTGATGAGCGACGATCAGGGCCTCGGCGACTTCGGCTGCGGGGGCAACCCGGTGCTCGAGACGCCGCGCCTGGACTCGTTCTCGGAGGAGTGTCCGCAGTTCGACCGCTTCTACGTCAGCCCGGTCTGCTCGCCGACGCGCGCCAGCCTGATGACGGGTCGCTACAACTACCGGACACGCGTCGTCGACACCTACCGCGGGGGCTCGATGATGGAGCCCGAGGAGGTCACCGTCGCCGAGCTGCTGCAGCGGGCCGGCTACCGGACGGGGATCTTCGGCAAGTGGCACCTCGGCGACTGCTACCCCATGCGGCCGATGGACCAGGGCTTCGACGAGGCGCTCGTGCACCGCGGCGGCGGCATCGCGCAGCCGTCGGAGCCGTACGAGAACGACGGCCGCTACACCGACCCGCTATTGATCCACAACGGCGAAGTCGTCGCCACCGAGGGCTACTGCACCGACGTCTACTTCGACGCAGCGCTTCGCCACATCGACGAGGCCATCGGTGACGATCGGCCGTTCTTTACCTACATCGCGACCAACGCGCCGCACGGCCCGTTCGGCGACGTGCCGAAGGCGCTGCTCGAGAAGTACCGCGACAAGGATCTTGGAAGCGTCGCCAGCGGCGCCCCCCGGGCCCTCGATCGGGTCGCGCGCATCTACGCGATGGTCGAGAACATCGACCGCAACTTCGGCCGCCTGCTCGACCACCTCGACGCGCGCGGCGTCGCAGATGACACCGTGGTGATCTTCTTGTGCGACAACGGACCGATCGCAGGCCGCTACGTGCAGGGCCTGCGCGGCGCCAAGTCCTCGGTCCACGAGGGCGGGGTCCGCTCCCCGCTCTGGATCCGGTGGCCGGGCGCGCTCGATCCGGCGCTGCGGATCGACCGGATCGCCGCGCACATCGACCTGCTCCCGACGATCTGCGAGCTCGTGGGCGTCGACCTGCCCCGCGACCGCGCCGTCGACGGCCGGAGCCTGGCGCCGCTGCTCATGGGGCACCGGACCGCGTGGCCCGATCGCCACGTGGTGCTGCAGGCGCATCGCGGCCGGGTCCCGCAACCGGGCCACCACTTCGCCCTGATCGAGCAGCGCTACAAGCTGCTCCGCCACTCGGGCTTCGGCAGCGACCAGCTGCCCCCAGACGCGCCGCTGCAGCTCTTCGATCTGCTGGAGGACCCATTCGAGCAGCGCGACCTCGCCGCAGCCGAGCCTCAAATCGTGAGGCGCATGCAGCAGGCCTATCGAGAGTGGTTCGACGACGTGTCGACCACCCGCCCCGACAACTTCGCCACGCCGCGTATCCACGTCGGCGCGCCGCAGGAGCCGGTGACCACCCTCACGCGGCAGGACTGGATCGTGGACCAGGGTCGCGGCTGGGGGCAGTCCGGGCGCTGGCTCCTGCGCCTGGACCGCCCGCGCGAGGTCGACGTGACCCTGCTGTTCCGCCAGCAGCGGGTCGTCGAGATCACCACGATCCACGCCGGCGGCGCGCCCTTCGTCGAGCGCATGGTGATCGAGGACAGCCGCGTCACCTACGGAGGCGTGCCG
>CAZTQF010000618.1:0-2431 GCA_964615255.1 uncultured candidatus Brocadiaceae bacterium
GTCGTCCGGCGCGAAGCACAGGTCGACCGCGCCGGCGTGCGGGTTGACGAACAGCACCCTTTGCCAGGTCTCGCCGCCGTCGCGGGTCCGGTAGACGCCGCGCTCCTCGTTGGGGCCGGAGATGTGCCCCATGACGGCTGCATAGGCCACGTCCGGATCCTCTGGATGGACGCGGATCCTGCTGACGTGGCGCGACTCGGGCAGGCCGACGAACGCCCAGGTCGCGCCGGCGTCGCTCGACTTCCACACGCCGTCGCCGCTGGACACGTTGCCGCGCACGGTCTTCTCGCCGCCCCCGACGTAGACGACGTTGGGATCGCTCGGCGCGACCGCGACCGCGCCGATCGAGCCGCCGAAGAACCCGTCGCTGACGTTGTCCCAGCGCTCGCCGCCGTTGGTCGTCTTCCAGACGCCGCCGCCGGCGGTGCCCATGTAGTAGGTGTCCCGCGCGCCGATCACGCCGCAGACCGCAGCACAGCGTCCGCCCCGGAACGGGCCGACGAGGCGCCAGTCGAGCGTGTCGAACAGCACCGAGGGCACGGGGCCTTCGGCGCCCTGGGCGCAGACCGGGCCGAGCAGGACCGGCGCGAGCAACAGCGAAGCGAGGTGGCGGATGCGCATATGCGCAGTGTTGCGCGCAGCACCGCGCGCGCAACCACCGAGCGGTTTCCGGGCCGCGTCCGCCGCGTCCGCCGCGCGAAGAGCCCTACTGGATCGGGATCGCCACCGCCTGCTGGAGCACGGTCCGGACGATCGGGAAGTTGACCGGGTCGGTCGTGAACCCGCCGGCGTAGACCGTCAGGCCGCTCAGCTCGACGATCGGCGGCACGAACAGCGTCGCGCTCGCGTCGCCGTTGGCGTCGAGCGACCCGACCGAGCCGACGAAGAACGGGTTGAGCGGGTCGAGCGTGACCGCCGTCAAGGCGTCGAAGTCGATCGGCAGCGTCTGGTTGCCGAGCGGGATGCCGACCTGGCTGCTGAACGACAGCAGCAGCATGTAGGGCAGCCCCTCGTCGCCAGGCACCGACATGCTGACCGTCGCAGCGCCCCCGACGGGCGCAGGCCCGGAGCCGGTCAGGATCGGCTCCCGCAGCTCGAGGACCTGGTTGGCCGCGACGTCGGTGAGGTACTGGTGCTGGCCGCTCGGCCACGTGACGTGCACGCGGTCGACGGTCGCGGCCGCGCCGAGGCCGAAGTTGAGCCGGGGGTCGTTGCTGCTCTGGAACCCGACGCCGCTGCGGACCCACTGCCGCTGCGTCTGGCCCTGCACGATCACCTCGACCCGCGCGCCGAGACCGTCCCGGTTGCCGACGCGGCCGACGGTGTGCAGCTTCAGCCAGTTGCCGCCCGGCGTCGTGTTGCGCAGCAGCTCGACGCCGTTGGGGTGCAGCAGCACGCCCAGGTTGTAGCGGTTGAAGATGTCGATCCGGCCGTCGTCGTCGAAGTCGCCGACCGACGCGCAGAACTGCAGGCGCGGCTGCGCCAGCCCGACCTGCGCGGCGACGTCGGTCCATGGCTGCCCCGCCGCGTAGCCCGTGCCCGGGTTGATGTAGAGCTGGTTCGGAGCGCTCTCCTGGACCGTGTAGAGGTCCTGCCAGCCGTCGTTGTCGTAGTCGAAGAAGTGGCACGCCCAGACCACGCCCGTCCCCTGGAGGCCGAAGGACGCCGCGTCCTCGGTGTAGGTCGCGGTCACCGGGTCCCAGACGTGGAACAGGTTCGCGGGCGTGCCGTCGGTGCAGAAGAAGTCGACGCCGCCGTCGTTGAACGCGTCGGTGAAGTCCACGCCCATGCCGTCGACCGCGTAGTTGACGCCGACCTGCGGGCCGACGGCGGTAAAGGTGCCGTCGCCGTTGTTGCGGAACAGCTCGTTGGGGAACGCGGCGGTGCCCTTGTCGCGGATCTCCAGCAGGTCCGGCCAGCCGTCCTCGTCGAAGTCCAGGAACGCGACGGCAAAGCTCAGCCCGTAGCCCGCCACGCCGGCCTGCGCGGTCACGTCGACGAAGTGGCCGCCGCCGGTGTTCCGGTAGAGCCGGTTGGTGCCGGGGTTGGAGAAGGTCGCGTCCAGCCGGTTGCCGAGGTAGAGGTCCAACCAGCCGTCGCGGTCGTAGTCGCCGAAGCTGGCGGCGTAGTTGTCGCCCGCGTGGACGATCCCGCGCGCGACTGCCTGCTCGCTGAACACGCCAGCGCCGTTGTTGATGTAGAGCCGGCCGGGCACGAACTGGCCGCCCATGAACACGTCCTGGTCGCCGTCGTTGTCGACGTCCGCGGCGACGACGCAGAGCGGGCTCGGGTGGGTGCCGAGCTGTGCTGCGGCGCCCACGTCGCTGAAGCTGAGTCCGCCGTCGTTGCGCAGCAGGGGGATCGGCGCGCCGGGGCTCGGCGCGACGATGACGTCCATGGCTACTCTTCGTAGCCGTCCGGGACGAGGCGG
>CAZTQF010000619.1:0-2430 GCA_964615255.1 uncultured candidatus Brocadiaceae bacterium
CACCGCGTGGCCGGGGCGACGGTCTTCGCGACCCTGACGTTCGCGATCTGGCGTCGCGGCGTCGAGCGGATGCGGTGGATGCTGGACCCGGTCACGGACCCGCACGGCGAAGTGCGGCTGCTGGACGCTGCTGGCGTGATGTTCGCCTTCTTCCTGCTGCAGGTGCTCGCTGCGCTGTTGTTCTCGTCGGTGTCGGGCAACGAAGCGCTCGTCATCATGCTCTCGTTCGCGGCCGCTGGCGCCGGCGCGCTGGCGTTCGCCGCGATCCGCTTGGACTCCCGCAGGATCCAGCTCGGCGCTGCGTTCGGGCTGAAGGCTGCGGGCGCTGCGCGGCAATCCGTGATCGCCGCTGCGTTCGGCTTCGGCCTCGGGGGGCTCGGCCTGCTCTACGTGCAGCTCGTTGAGAGCGTCGCGCCGGACGCGGTGCCGCCGGTGCCGAACGACGGGCTGGTGTTCCTGTTCGTGCTCGCGGTCTTCACAGCGCCGGTGGTGGAGGAGCTGTTGTTCCGCGGGCTGCTGCTCGGCGCGCTGCGGCGCAGCGTGCCGGCTGCTGTCGCAGGCGTCTGGAGCGCGCTGCTGTTCACCTTCGTGCACCCGATGGTGTCCTGGCCGCCGGTGTTCCTGCTCGGGGTGCTCTGCGCCGCGCTGCGGCTGCGCGGCTGGTCGGTCGTCGCGTGCATGGTGCTGCACGCGGTCTACAACGCGGTGGTCGTCGGGCTGGGCTGAGCCGTCGGCGCGAGCGCCGCCGGCGCGCTACATCCCCGACCGCTGCTCGCCCTGCGCGCGCAGCTCGACCGAGAACTCGACCACGGTCGGCGCGTCCGGGAGGCCGCGTACGACGGTCACGGTGACCACGTCGCCTGGCTTACGGCCCGAGAGCACGGCGTCGAACTCGTGGAACGCGCGCACGGGCGCGCCGTCGACCGCGACGATGACGTCGCCGTACTTCTCGACGCGGGCGCCGCGAGCACCTTCGCGGATGACGAACGGCTGCATGCCCGCGTCCGCTGCGCCGTAGCCGGCTGCGACCGCCTGCGCGATCGCGCCGGACATGTACGGGAGCCCCAGGTCGGCGCCGAGGCGGTAGCTGCCGTATTCCCCGCGGGTCAGGCCGAGCACCGCGCGGGTCGACTTGCGGCCGAGCAGCCGCGGCACGATCTCGTTGACGGTGTCGACGGGCACCGCGAAGCCGAGGCCCGCGTTGGCGCCGCTCGGCGAGTAGATCGCCGTCGTTACGCCGATCAGGCGACCCGCCGAGTCGAGCAGCGGTCCGCCGGAGTTGCCGGGGTTGATCGCGGCGTCGACCTGGATCAGGCCGTGCATCAGCTTGCCGTCCTCGCTCTTGAGCGTGCGGTTGAGCGCGCTGACGACGCCGGTCGTCATGGTCTGGTCGAACCCGAACGGGTTGCCGATCGCGATGGCGGTCTGGCCCACGCGCAGGTCGTCGGAGGTGCCGAGCGCGATCGGCGTGAGGTCGCCGAGCGGGCCGGCGAGCTTGAGCACCGCGAGGTCGTGGTCGGGCGACGAGTTGAGCACGCTGGCGCGGTAGTTGCGCCCGCCGACGGAGACCTCGACCTCGCGCGCGCCGCGCACGACGTGGTCGTTGGTCACGACGATCCCCGCCGCGTCCCAGAGGAAGCCGCTGCCCGAGCCCTGCTGGCGGCGCACGTTGCCCCAGTTGTTGGCGACCAGCGACTGCGTGTTGATGTGGGCCACCGAGGCAGAGCTCTGCTCGAACACCTCGACGAAGTTCTTCTCCAGCGGCGCGAGCTCGCCCCGCGCGGTGACGGCGCGCGGCGCCACCCGTGGTGCAGGGTCGAACAATCCGAAGCGGTCGAGGGCCACGTAGGCCGCGAGCGCGAAGGCCGCGCCCGCGAAGACCAGCGGCAGCGGGCTGGGGCGGCGCGGAGAGAACTGCGTGTAGGAGTTGCTCATCGGGGTTGCGGTCCGTCGCGGCCGCTACGGACGACGCGGCCCGCTATTCCCGGGCCGCCGCGCGTCGCCCGGCGGCGGCGCTACTCCGGCTTCGGCCAGAGGTCGCGCCAGTCGCCCGACGGGTTGTCCTTCTGGGCGCGGAGCATCGCGACGGCCTCGGGGTGCAGCTGGACCTGCTCCATCGCGGTCTCGCTGAGCACCTGGCCGCACGCCTCGACGATGCCCTCGGGGTGCATCTGGTGGTACTCGTAGATGTGCTTGGGCGTGCCGGACTTGCTGAACTTGACCACCGCGCGCGCGAGCTGCGGCACGCCGAGGATCGAGCCGAGGTTGTCGAGCAGGCCGATCTCGCCGTCGTGCACGGAGACGACCGGGACGCGGCTGCCGGCGAGGTTGACGGCGCCGAGCGCGTCGAGCGGGCCGCTGCCCGGGCGCAGGTGCAGGCTGCCGTCGACGCCGAGCGTCTGCTTGAGGTGCGCGAAGCCGTCCTTGCGG
>CAZTQF010000620.1:0-2429 GCA_964615255.1 uncultured candidatus Brocadiaceae bacterium
CCGGCTACTGGCAGGACGACGAGGCGACCGCGGCCGCGTTCGACGACGACGGCTTCCTGCGCACCGGCGACCTCGCCAACGTCGACGAGCACGGCTCCGTCGACATCGTCGACCGCAAGAAGGACGTCATCAAGACCGGCGGCGAGAGCGTCTACTCGGTCGAAGTGGAGCACCGGCTCTACGATCACCCGGCGGTGCTCGAGTGCGCGGTGTTCGGCAGACCCGACGCCAAGTGGGGCGAGCGCGTCGTCGCGGCGGTCGTCCTGCGCGAAGGGGGGCGGGCGGACTCCGCGGACTTGATCGCGTGGTGTCGCCGGCACCTCGCGGGCTACAAGGCGCCCAAGGAGGTCGTCTTCCTCGACGCCCTGCCCCGCACCGGGTCCGGCAAGATCCAGAAGCGCGCGCTCCGCGACGCCTGAGCGCTCACGGCCGGCGCAGGACGACGATCCGGTTGGTGTTGGTGCCGAGCCTGTTGTTGTCGACGCCCCAGCACTTCGCCGTCTTGGTGAAGTCCTGCGTGTGCAGCATCACGAGCTCGGGCTCGAGGCCCGCGTCCGCGGCCACCGGGACGACGTGCTCCTCCAGCCGGACCTTGCCGCGGCGGACCTCCCCCACCTCGAAGGCGACGTAGCCGCCGGGCCGGACCACCCGGTGCAGCTCGACGAAGACCTCGCGCATGGCCTCCCGCCACGCCTCGACGGTGCGCGCCATCGTGATCGGCACCGACTTCGCGTCGATGCCGCAGAACCAGCACCGCAGCCAGTTGTCGTCGGCGTACTGCACGACGTCCAGGAACGGCGGCGAGGTCACCACCAGCTGCACGCTGCTCGTCGGCACCCGCCGCATCGACGATGCCGGGCCGGTCGTCAGCACCGACATCTGCGCGAGCACCCGGCTCTGGCTGCGCCACAGCGTCTCCGTGTCGGCGAGCAGGGTCCGCGACTTCTTCCGCAGGATCGCGCGCACGTCGCGCGCCTGGGGCACCTGCGCCCGCTTGGCGTTGATGCGCCGCTGGCCCGCGACGCTCGTCGCCTGGTTGGGCGGCAGGGTGTAGACCGAGAAGAAGCCGCTCGAGTGGCCGGTCAGGCGGTTGACCGCCACCATGCGCAGCCACTCGTCGACGCCGTCGAGCCGACCCTGGGCCTCGCGCTGCGCGAAGTAGCCGCGCAGCGCGCAGATCTCGCGCAGCGTCTCGGGGTGGAAGAACACCTGCAGGTCCTCGTCGAGCTCGCCGTCCCACGACAGGTCGAGCGCGTCGAGCCTGTCGGCCACGTCGGCGAGCGTCGGCGGACAGAGACGAGGCCGCAGCAGCATCGCGGAGAGCGGGTTGACGTCGTTGCCGCAGGGGACGCGGCCGCGCAAGCAGGCCTCGAGCGGCGTCGTGCCGCGCCCCATGAACGGGTCGAGCACGAGGTCTCCCGGCCGGCTCAATCGCTCCAGGAAGAAGGCCGGGAGCGACGGCTTGAAGCAGGCTCGGTAGCTGATCTCGTGCAGGCTGTGGCCCTCGCGCTGCGCGCGCGTCCAGAACTCGTTGGTGTAGGTCGGGACGCGGTGGCCTTCGACCTCGAGCCAGCCCTCCACGGTGCGCGTACCGAACTCTTCGAAGCCGCGCAGCTCCGCCGCGAGGTCCTCGGGGCGTGGTGCGTGCGCGAGCTCGGTCACCGCCTCATCGAATCGCCGCCGACAGCGAGCCGCAATCGGTTCCGTTCGCGGTCGCCACAATTCGCCCGGAGAGGTTGATGTCTCGCGGCTGCGCGGCACCGTACGTGCGTGCCCCTCGACTGGCTGCTGCGACCCGTCCGACACGCCCGCCGCGCGCGCCTGCTGGCCGAGGAATTCCCGGACGCCTGGCGCCCGGTGCTCGCGCGGCTGCCGTTCTACGTCGCGCTGGACGAACGCGGCCGCGCGCGCGTTCGAGACGACCTCCGCGTGCTCGTCGCCGAGAAGAACTGGGAGGGCTGCGGCGGCATGGAGCTCACCGACGAGATCCGGGTCACCATCGCCGCGCAGGCGAGCCTGCTGCTGCTCAACATCGAGCACGAGTACTACCGCGGCGTCACGTCGATCCTCGTCTATCCGTCGGCCTACCGGACGATGCCGACGCAGGGACCCGACGGCGTCGTGCGCGAAGGGCAGGCCAACCTCGGCGAGGCCTGGCGCAACGGCCCGGTCGTGCTGTCGTGGGACGACGCGCGCCGCGGCGCGATCGATCCGAGAGACGGACACAACCTCGTCTTCCACGAGTTCGCCCATAAGCTCGACATGCTCGACGGCGCCGCCGACGGCACCCCGCCGCTGGACGACCGGGGCCTGCTGCGGCGGTGGGTCGAGACCATGACCGCGGAGTTCCACGCGCTGCGCAGCGCCGCCGCGCAGGGGCGGGCCACCTTGCTGGACACGTACGGCGCCACCAACCCCGCCGAATTCTT
>CAZTQF010000621.1:0-2421 GCA_964615255.1 uncultured candidatus Brocadiaceae bacterium
CTGCCGGCTCGGCCGCGCCGGCGACGAAGTGCACGCCCTGGAGACCGCTCATCGACGCCCCCCGGCCCGCGGCGAGCGGGGTGCAGAGATCCGGGTACGGGCGGGACAAAGGTCGGGCGTCTCCATGGCGACCCAACAAACGCTGGGCGCGGGGCGGGCGCAAGCCCGCGTCGCGCATTGCCGGCCCGCGTCTCCTCTTGGCAGACGAAGCCCCAGGCTGCATCGTGCCCGCATGCCCAACCGCATCACGGCGGACGAGGAGGCCGCCGTCGTCGATCGCCTCGGACTCCCGGTCGCCGAGCGCCACATCTTCCTCTGCTGCGATCAGCCGAAGCCCAAGTGCTGCGACCGGGACCGCAGCCTCGCGGCCTGGGACTACCTGAAGCGCAGGCTGAAGGAGCTGGGGCTCAGCGAGCGCGGCGGCGTGCAGCGCAACAAGTCGCACTGCCTGCGGCTCTGCGCCAACGGACCGATCGCGCTCGTCTACCCCGAAGGGACCTACTACCGCGGCTGCGATCCGGACGTGCTGGAGCAGATCATCCAGCGGCACCTGCTGCGGGGCGAGGTCGTGCGTGAGCACGAGATCACGAGCGGGCGCCTGGGCGGCGGACGCCCGTGACCGAGCTGCGGATCGACGACCCAGGAGACGCGATCGCCACGCTGCTGCTCGCGCACGGCGCCGGCGCTGGCATGGACCACGAGTGGATGGGCGCGGTCGCGGCCGAGCTCGCCGCGCGACGGCTCCGCGTCGTGCGCTTCGAGTTCCCCTTCATGGCTGCGCGACGGCTCGGGAGGCGCCCCGGCCCCGACCGCATGCAAAAGCTGCTCGAGCGCTTCCGCGAGGTATCAGCGGCGCAACCCAGGCCCCTGGTGCTCGCGGGCAAGTCGATGGGCGGCCGGGTCGCGACGATGCTCGTCGACGAGCTCGACTGCCTCGGCGCCGTCGCGTTCGGCTACCCGTTCCACCCGCCTGGCAAGCCCGACCGCCTGCGCACGGCCCACCTCGAGGAGGTCCAGCGGCCCGTGCTGATCCTGCAGGGCGAACGCGACGCCTTCGGCGGCCGCGACGAGGTCGCGGGCTACTCCCTCGCGGCGCAGGTCGACGTGCGCTGGCTGCATGACGGAGATCACTCGCTCGCCCCGCGCAAGCGCTCCGGCTCCACGCTCGCCCAGAACCTCGGCCAGGCCGCGGACGAGGCCGCCGCGTTCTGTCGGGACCTCGTCGCTAGGACCCCGCGCGCCCGCCGCGGCTCCTGAGCCTCACGCCGTGACCGCGCGCTCCCAGCGGGACCGGTTCTCGTCCGCGCTGCGGTCGAGGTCCACCATCCGGGCCGGGTAGCTCTGCCCGATCACCAGCCCCGCTGCCGCCCGCTCCGCGTCGGTGGCCTGCCACGGCGCGTGCACGCGCTCGGGCGGCAGCCCCGCCAGCTCGGGACACCAGCGTCTCGCGTGGCGGCCGTCCCGGTCGTACTTCTCGGCCTGGGTCCGCAGGTTGAAGTAGCGGAACCCCCGGCTGTCGTTGCCAACACCCGCCCCGTAGTTCCAGTTCCCGTAGTTGGAGCCGACGTCGTAGTCGACCAGCGTCGCCTCGAACCACTCCGCGCCCCAGCGCCAGTCGACGCCGAGGTTCTTGGTGAGGAAGCTCGTGACCACCTGCCGACCGCGGTTGGACAGGTGCCCCGTCGCGGCGAGCTCGCGCATGCAGCCGTCGATCATCGGAAACCCGGTCTGCCCATCCCGCCAGCGCGCGAAGGCGGCCTCGTCGCGCCGCCAGGGGACCGGCACGCCCTGCAGGCCCGACGGCCGAAACAAGGCCGCGCCGTGCTTCTGCGTGATCCACTGGAAGTAGTCGCGCCAGAGCAGCTCGAAGGTCATCCAGTAGGTCGACTCGTTCGCGACGCGCTCGCGCTCGTAGCGCGCAACCTCGGCCTGAATCGAACGCGGCGAGATGCAGCCGTGCGCCAGATACGGCGAGAGCCGCGACGAGTAATCGGCGCCGAGCATGCCATTGCGCGTCTGCTTGTAGCGCCGCAGTCGGTCCTCGTCCCAGACCCAGCGGTCGAGCCGCTGCCACGCCTCGCGCTCGCCGCCGCGCGAGCGCTCGGGCGCGCGGACGTCGTCATGCGCCTCGACGCCCGCCAGCGCCGCGACGTCGGGGATCGCGCCCGCCGCGACGCCCGGCGCGCGCGAGATGCCCGCCGGCGCGGCGAGCGGCGCGGCGTAGGCGGCCGACCGCTCCACCTGCTTGCGGAACGCCGAGAAGCTCTCGGGCGTTTCCGACACCGCGAACGGCAGGTCAGCCGGCGCCAGCAGGGTGCGGTCCCACGAGCCGTGGACCTCGACCGCGCTCGCCGCCGCGGCTTCGCGCACCGCCCGCTCTTCGCCTGCCTCCTCCACGCCGACGTCTTGGTGAAAGTAGAT
>CAZTQF010000622.1:0-2414 GCA_964615255.1 uncultured candidatus Brocadiaceae bacterium
GCTGGTCAAGGAGGTCGAGGCGCTCGCGCCGCTGCGGGGCGCGTTCCTCGGCGAGCGGCAGCGCGGCGGACCGCCGGGGGCCGTCGGCGGCGGCCGCGGCCGCCCGGGCCGCCTGTCGGTGGAGCGCGGCGGCGCGCGCGCGCGCCTGCCCGCCAAGACGACGTTCGAGCTCGCGCCCGGCGACGTGGTGATCGTCGAGACCCCCGGCGGGGGCGGCCACGGTGCGGCGTAGCGGCGCGGCTGCGCTGCTCGCCGCGGCGCTCGCGACGGCCGCCGGCTGCGGCGCGCCGAGCTACAGCCCGTACCCGCTCGATCTCGGCGAGTCGCTCCCAGGCGACGCCTTCGCGCGGTGCCGCGACGTGCTGATGCACCGCTACGAGGCGCTGGTCCGCGCCGACCCGGCGGCCTTTCTGCTGCAGACCGAGTGGGCGCCGTCGCAGGATCCCCCCGGGCAGCGGCGCGCGAGCGTCTTTCGGGATCCCGACGTCCCCGGCAGCCTCGCCGTGGTGGTGGAGCTGCGTCGCCTGCGGATCCCGCTGTTGGGGTTGCCGGGGTGGGGTGAGCCGCGCGGCGACGCGGCCGCGGAGCGCGACCTCGCCGACGCGCTGCGCGAGGCGCTGCTCGGCCCCGGCGCCGTCACGCGCCAGGCCTCGCCGTCGCGATGACCAGGGCGCGCTGCAGCCGCAGGTCGGGATCTCGACGTGCGCGCGCCCGCTGCAGCATCGCCAGGCCGCGACGCCGCTGGCCGCGTCGCTCGAGCAGCCGCGCGCGCGCCAGCACCAGCCCGGAGCGTTCGACGTCGGCGCACCGGCCGGCGCGCCGCAGCGCCTGCGCGGCCTCCGCCTCGTCGCCGGGCCGATCGAGCGCCTCGAACCGCCAGAGCCAGCCTGCCGCGAGCTCGGGCGCGAGCGCCGTCGCGTGGCGCAGCAGGCAGCGCGGCGGCGGATCCGGCTGTCGCCGGCGCACCCACGGCTGCAGCGCGCACCGAACGGCGAGGGTCGCCGGCTGCACCGGAAATCGTCGGGCGATGCGCTGCAGGCGGTCGCGCCGACGGTCCAGATGCAGGACGCGCGGCGCGTCGAGTTCGCGGACGGCGTCCGCGGTGCGCAGCAGGTCGGCCGCGAGCCCGATCAGCCCTTCGGCGGCGCGCCGCTGCCAGAAGCGCCGCTGGTCGCGACCCCAGCCGAGCTCGCCGGCGAGCCGGTCCAGCTGCGCGCGCATCGACCGGCGTCCGAGCCCGGCGGCGCGCGCGCTCTCCAGCACGTTGGCGCGACCGTTGTGGAGGTAGACGAGCGGCGGCAGCGGCAGCGGCGGCGCCGTCGACGCCGGGGTGCTCGCCGGCTCCTCGGCGATCGGACGGCACCTCCGCTCGTGCCGCACGAGGCGGTAGAGCGCGCGCTCCGTGCGCTGCATCCAGCGCGCGTGACGCTCGCGCGGCGCCATCGCTCGCAGGGCGCGCGCGTCCGTGAGGCAGTCGACGCGCAGCTCTTGGAGGACGTCGTCACGCAGCTCCGTCAGCCGGGACGGCGGCAGCCCCTTCCAGGCGCCGATCCGGCGCAGCACGCCCGGCAAGAGGCGCCGCTCGAACTGATCGAGCATGCGCAGCACAGAGTCTCGGTCGGGATCCTCTTCACCGGCGGCGGCCATTGCATCCTTGGGTGGTCTTCCGGGGGCCAGTCGGTATGCTCCCGCCCTTTTCCGCTGCGCGAAACATGCCCACAACCTGTGTCGTAGGCATCCTCTGGGGTGACGAAGGCAAGGGCAAAGTGATCGACTATCTCGCCGCCGACACCGACTTCGTCGTTCGGTTCGGGGGCGGGCACAACGCCGGTCACACGCTGGTCCTGCCGCCGTCCGTCGCCGGCGAGGGCAAGCTCGTCCTGCACCTGGTGCCGTCCGGCATCGTGCACCCCCACACCGTCAACGTCATCGGCAACGGCGTCGTGGTCGATCCGATCCACCTCTGCGAGGAGGTGTCGATGCTCGAGCAGCGCGGCCTCCCAGTCGAGCTCGGCCGCAACCTGCTGGTCAGCGAGCGCGCCCACGTCATCCTCGAGGCGCACCGCCGACAGGATCAGTGGGCCGAGAAGGTGCGCGGCAGCGGCCGCATCGGCACCACCGGGCGCGGCATCGGGCCCGCCTACAGCGACCGCTGCGCGCGCGTCGGCATCCGGGTCGGAGACCTCTGCCGCCCGGACGCGCTGCGCGCCGCGCTCACCGCGCTGGCCGAGCAGAAGGACGCGCTTTTCGGCTCTGCTGGGCTGGAGCCGCTGGACCGCGAGCAGATGTTCGAGCAGCTGCGGGCCGCGGGCGAGCAGCTGCGGCCCGGGATCGTGGACACCGGCAGGGCGCTCCGCGATGCGCGCCTCGCCGGCAAGCGGGTGCTGCTCGAGGGCGCGCAGGGCTGCCTCCTC
>CAZTQF010000623.1:0-2401 GCA_964615255.1 uncultured candidatus Brocadiaceae bacterium
CGCGTCGACGTAGGCGCGCAATTCGGGGCTGAGGTCGTCCGTAGGAGGCGGCGTCCAGCGACGTAGGCCGCCTGCCGCGACGACCTGTTCGGCGAGGGCGGCGCGGCCCATGTAGGGCGCGAGCAACAGCGCGCGGTCGACGACCTCGGGGTGCGCCGCCGCGTAGAGTGCGCAGCCGAACCCACCGAACGAGACCCCGACCATCCAGACCTGCTCGTAGCCGTCTGCGCGCGGCGCGATCAGGTCCTCGTGGAGCCGCTCGACCAGCGACTCGCTCGTGAAGTAGCCGAGGTGGGCGTCGGCGGCGAGCACGTCTGCGTCCGGCAGCGCGGTCTGGATGCGCGCGATCCAACCGCGCCGCCCGAAGTCCTCTGCCCGGCTGTCGATCCCCGGAAGGAGCACGACCAGCTTCGTCGCCGGGCCCGATGGCGCCTTATGGAAGGTGTGCGGCATCGGCGCGGTGGCCGGGCGGAAGAGGTGGCAGCCGCCGCCGAGGAGCGAGAGCGCGGCCGGGATCCACAGCGGGGCCTTGTTCACGCGCGCGAGTGTAGTCGAATCGCTCGGGCACGCCGCGCCCCACCTGCGACTCCGAAGTGACCTCCTCCGACCGCGACCGCCAGCTCCACGAGACGCTCAAGCGTTGGTTCGGCTTCTCGGCGCTTCGTCCGCTGCAGAAAGAGGCCATCGACGCGGCGCTCGACGGCCGCGACGCGCTCGTCGTGCTGCCGACGGGCGGCGGCAAGTCGCTCTGCTATCAGCTGCCGCCGCTCGTGACCGGGGGGCTGACGGTGGTCGTCTCGCCGCTGATCGCGCTGATGCAGGACCAGGTCAACGCGCTGCGGCTCCACGGCGTCCCGGCGGCCGCGGCGCACAGCAACCTCGACGCCGACGGGCGCCGCGAGCTGCGCGAGCTGTCCGAGTCCGGCGAGCTGCGGCTGCTGTTCGTCGCGCCCGAGCGGCTGTTCCGCGAGGACTTCCTCGCATGGCTCGACGATCGGCAGGTGACCGCGATCGCGATCGACGAGGCGCACTGCATCAGCCAGTGGGGGCACGACTTTCGGCCCGAGTACCGACGCCTCGCCGAGCTCCGCGAGCGCTTCTTGGGCGTGCCCGTGCACGCCTACACGGCGACCGCGACGCCGCGGGTGCGCGAGGACATCCAGCAGCAGCTGGCTTTGCGCGACCCGGTCGAGCTGGTCGGCGTCTTCGATCGGCCCGAGCTGACCTATCGGGTCCTCCCGCGACAGGGACTGATCGACCAGGTGACCGAGGCGATCGGCCGCCACCGCGACGCGGCGACGATCGTCTACTGCATCTCGCGCAAGGACACCGAGACGCTCAGCTCCCAGCTGCGCTCGCGGGGGATCGAGGCGCGGGCCTACCACGCCGGGCTCCCCGCCGAGGAGCGCACCCAGCTGAGCGCCGACTTCCGCGCCGAGCGGCTGCACGTGGTCTGCGCGACCGTGGCGTTCGGGATGGGCATCGACCGCAGCGACGTGCGGCTCGTCGTGCACGCCGCGATGCCCAAGAGCATCGAGCACTACCAGCAGGAGACCGGCCGGGCCGGCCGCGACGGCCTGCCGTCGGAGTGCCTGCTGCTCTACTCGGGCGCCGACGCCGCCAAGTGGCGCATGATCGTCGAGCGCTCGGGCGAGGAGCACGGCGACCACGAGTCGATGCAGGCCCAACTGCAGCTGCTCAACCACATGCAGCGCTTCGCCGGCCGCGCCCGCTGCCGCCACCGGTCGCTCAGCGAGTACTTCGGCCAGGACTACACCGAGGCGAGCTGCGGCGCCTGTGACGTCTGCCTCAATGAGCTGGAGCTTGTGCCCGACAGCCACGTTACCGCGCAGAAGATCCTCTCGGCGGTCGCGCGGACCGGCCAGCGCTACGGCGCCAGCTACGTGATCGACGTGCTGCGCGGCAGCAAGAACGAGAAGGTGCGCGCGCGCGGCCACGACCAGATCCCGACGTTCGGCTTGCTCAAGGGGCTGACGCCGATGCGGTTGGGCAACTACATCGACCAGTTGATCGACGAGGGCGCGCTGGTGCGCACCGACGGCGAGTACCCGGTGCTGGTGCTCAACGAGGGCAGCGCCGAGGTGCTGCGCGGGGACCGCGAGGTCGAGCTGCGCGCGCCCAAGGGCGGCCTCGATCAGCCCTCGCGCCGCCGCCGCCGCGGCGGCTCGGCGGGCGAGGCGCGCGCGCTGACCGCGCCCGAGCAGGAGCTGTTCGAGGACCTGCGCAAGCTGCGGCGCGAGATCGCGAGCGGGCTCGGGGTGCCGCCGTATGTGGTGTTCTCCGACGTGACGCTCGAAGAGTTCGCGCGCGAGCGGCCGCAGTCGCGCGCCGCCATGCTCGACTGCAAGGGCGTCGGCCCGAAGAAGTTCGACTCCTTCGG
>CAZTQF010000624.1:0-2389 GCA_964615255.1 uncultured candidatus Brocadiaceae bacterium
CTTGGGCGCCGCTCTCGGCGGCGTGCGCTGCCAGCGCGGCGGCCTCGCGCACGCTGTCGTGCCCGACGTGCACCCACAGCTGCAGCGGGCCTGCGGCCTCGGCCCAGCGCGCGGCGAGGTCGCGGCGTTCGCTCGCGGTGAGCGAGCTGCCCTCGCCGGTGCTGCCGGCGATCAGCACGCCGTCGACGCCGACCATGCGCAGGTGCTCGGCCTGCTTGGCGACGACGTCGAGCGCGAGGTCGCCGTTCTCGGCGAACGGCGTGTGGGGGGCGGCGATCCAGTCGAACTCGGGCATAGCGCAGGTTCCTCACCTGCACCTGTATCCGAGGAGACGAGCCGCGCCCAGCCTCAGCGCGGCAACCCTAACGGTCGCCGCCGCGCTTCTTCTTTCGCTTGGCGGGAGCCGGCTTCGTCTCCGCCTTCGGCTTGCCGGCCGACTTCTTGGCCGCCATCTGCTTGCGCAGCTGCGTCCAGCGCTGCTTGGCCTCCTTCTTGGTCAGGTCGCCGCGCTCGACGGCAGCGTCGAGGCGCGCCTTCATGGCCTTCATCCGGGCGGTGACGTCGGCGTCCGTCATCTTGGGCGCGCGCTTGGCCTGCGCCGCGGCCTTCTTCGCGCTCGCCTGCTGCTGCTTCTTCTGCGCCGCGGCGAACGCCTTCTTCGCCTCCGCTTCGGTCATCTCGCCCTGCTTGACGGCGCGCTCCAGGCGCAGCCGCATCGGCGACTTGTCTGTCTGGTTTTTGGGTCCTGGACGGCCGCCCCCCTTCATCTTGGCCGCGATCTGTTGGCGATGCGCGAGCACCTTCGCCTGCATGTCTTCGCGGCTCAGCTCGCCCGCCGCGACGGCCTCGCGCAGCTTGGCGACCAGGGCCGAGTGTTCGCGCTTCATCTTCTCGAGGGCTGCGGGGCCGCCGCCTTGCTCGTCGCGCGACTTGATCGCCGCGACGCGCTCCTGCGCGATCTTGCGGGCTTCCTGAGGCGTCATGTCGCCGGACTCGACGGCGGCGCGGACGCGGCGGCGGACCTGCTCGATCATCTCCTGCGGAGTCGCGTCGCGGCCCTTCGGACGACCCTGCGGACGATCTTGCTTGCCGTTCTTGGCGCGCCCGCCGCCGGACTGCTTGAGCGTGCGCAGCACCGCCTGCATGTCGGCCTTCGTCATCTCGCCGGCCTTGACGGCCTGCTCGAGGCGCTCGGCGACCGCGCGGACGTTGGTCTTCTGGGCATGCGCGAGGCCGAGCGGTAGCGTCAGCGCCGCGAACGCGGCGGCGGCGAACTGCAGCCACCGGGGGCTGCTCTTCAGAGGGGTCCTGGCAACGATCATCTCGAGTCTCCTTTTGAGGAAGCCGCCGCTGTTGATCTCACTCGCCATGGCCGGCGGGCGGACCCCCGGCTCGGCGAGGAACTCGACCGCCGTGAGCAGCGAGTTCGCGTAGTCGTGTCTGTCACCCTGCAACGCGCGCAACACCAGCGCGTCACAGCAGAGCTCTTCGTTTCTGCGCAGGTTGCGCCGCGCCCACCAGGTCACGGGGTTCCACCAGAACCCGACGCAGGTGAGCCATTCGATCCAGCGGACGAAGTGATCGCCGCGGCGAATGTGGGCGAGCTCGTGCGCGAGGACCCAGCGCAGCTGCTGTGGCTGCAGCGCGTCGAGCATCGCGGCGGGAAGGTAGACGCGCGCGCGGCCGCCGATCCACCAGACCAGCGGCATGATGCGCGCGGTCGTCAGGCGGAGCTCAGGCGGCGTGGGGAGGTCCAGGCGGTCGCAGAGCGACGTCAGCTGCGACTCCAGCGCAGCGGGCGCACCGGCGCTCGAGCGGCGCAGCAGCTTGTCAAAGCGCGCGATCCGCCACAGCGACCAGGCCAGCACGCACGCGCTGCCGAGCAGCCAGGCGCAGCCGGTGACGGTCCAAGCGTCCACCGTCCAGGCGCCGGCCTGCGTCGCGGGCACGACGTCCACGCCGGCGTCGACGACGGCAGGGGCGAGCAGCGCGTCGCTCGCCTCGTCGATCGGCGCTGCCAGCACCGGCACGCCGAACAGCGGCGGAGTCACCAGCTTGACCAGCGCCGTGATCCAGAGCAGGTGCGCGACCGTCGCGAAGCGGGCGCGCTTCTGCACCAGCCAGGATGTCGCAGCGAGCGCGGTGGACACCGCGAGGTTGCTCGCGACCCAGAGCAGGGCTGCGTCGCTCATGCGTCCTCCAGGCGGCGCGCCTCGAGCAGGGTCCGAAGCTGCGCGATCTCGTCGGCCGAGATCTTCTGCGAGTCGATCAGGTGGGTGAGCAGCGGCGCGAGCGAGCCGCCGGTGAGCTTGTCCGCGAGCGACTCCAGCTGGCTGCCGGCGTAGGCCTCGCGGGTCAGCGTCGCCGAGAACAGGTGCACCGGCTGGCT
>CAZTQF010000625.1:0-2387 GCA_964615255.1 uncultured candidatus Brocadiaceae bacterium
CGCGTTGAACCGCCGCGCGTCGGTCGTCAGCGAGAGCCGCTCGCCGTCCTCGCCCGGGTAGCGCTCGTCGAAGCGGAACAGCAGCTCCAGGCAACGGCTCTCGTAGAACAGCGCCACAAACGGCGCGTCGGCGCCTTCGCAGACCGGCTTCAGGTGCTGCAGCGCGCGCTCGAGGCGTTCGTAGCCGCGCTCGTCGAGCTGCCGCGCCGCGTCCGCGCGCCCGTGACGGCGCAAGGTCGCGCCGCGCTCCATGAGCGCCTGGCCCGCGCGGAAGAGCGCGCGCGCGACGCAGAGGTCGTCGTCGGAGCCGTCGATATGCACCCGGATCGGGTCGAGGGCGAGGGCGCCGAGCTCCTGGTCTCCGAGCGGCGCGGGGCGCACCTCTCCGGCCGGCGCCGCCGGCGCCTGCGCGGCGTCGGCGTAGGCAGCCGCGTCCTCGACGCCGCCGAAGACCCGGTCTCCCACGGTCGGGACGGGCAGGAAGTCGTCGGCCTCGGTGGGCGCGCCCCCCCCGCCGGCCGCGAGGGTCTTGAGCTCTGCGTGGCGGCGCGTGGCCGCGTCGTATTCGCCCGCGAGCACCGTGTTGCGGGCCTGGAGCTCGGCGAGGACGCCGCGCATGCGGTCCATCTCGCGAGCGCTCGCGCCGCCGGCGACGCGGACGACGTCTTCGTCCAGCTCGGCGAGCAGGCCGAGATCGTGCCGCAGGCGCATGTCCACGAGCCGCTCGAGGTCCACCGTGACGCGCTGCAGCGCGCGCTCGGCGGTACGGAGCTGCGCCGGCAGCTGCGTATCTGCGACCGGGTCCTGCGCCGGGAGCGCCGCGGCGAGCGCGAGCGCGAACAAGTCTCGGATCATCATCGCAAGATCCCCCGGAACGCGTCCGCGGCGTGCTCGAGCATCTCGAGCTCGGTGTAGGCCTCCCCGATCATCGTCGCGATCTGCCGCCGCAGGCCTTCATCCTGGACCTTGGGCGCCAGCGGGATGGCCTGCGCCGGAAAGTCCGCGAGGTGGCCGCCGGCGCGAGCCTGTGCGTAGAGCGCCTGCACCTGGCGGAACCGCGCGGCGTCTCCGAACTCGTCGCGACGTCCGAGGAAGCCCCGCCCGACGGCCATCGCCCGCTGCCACTGTCGGTCGGCGAGCAGCTCGTCCATCAAGAACAGCGCGAGCTCGGGCTCGTCGCCGCGGATCACCAGCTGCTCCAGCTCCAGGAACGCCTCTTCTTTGTGTCCGAGCGCGAGGCCGGTGCGCGCCCAGATCTTGAGCGCGCGCTCGCGCCAGGTCTCGGCCATGTGCGGCAGGTAGCGCCGACGCGCCTCCACGGCCGCAGCGCGCCCCTCCAAGAAGCGCCCCTCGGCGAAGTAGGCCTCGGCGAGCATGACGTAGACCGGGCCCTTGCGATCGTCGTCTTCGGCGTGGAGCAGGAACCACTCGAACGCGCGCATCGCGAGCTCGGGGTCTTCGGTGCCCAGCGCGCCGTAGCCCAACAGGTAGCGGTAGTCGCGGGACGGACGAGGGCCGAGCTGCTCGAAGAACGGCGAGCGACGGACTTGTCGCATGGTCGCATGGACCGCGCCGGCCTGGCCTAGCAGCGCTTGCGCCTCGGCCTGCAGCATGAGCACCTCGAGCCGCTCGCACGAGTCCGGCAGCTGCATCTCGCGGCCGTGGAGCTCCTCTTCGCACACGCGCGCCTTGGCGCGGGCCTCGCGCTCCGTCGCCGCGCTGCGCGCCTGACCGAGCATCGCGCGGCCGACCAGGATCGTCGCGGCGGCGTCTTCTCCCGCCGAACGCACTCCCTGGAAGATCCGGTTGACCCAACCCTCGGCGAGCGCGTACTCCGCGTGACGCTGCTTGCGGTCAACGTGGTCCGACGCGATGTCGAGGTGGCACTCCGCGATCTTGAGCAGCGCCGGGACGAGGTGTTCGTTGGGCTGCTGGTCGTAGACGCTCTGGAAGAAGCCGATGGCCGACTCCAGGTCACCGCTCTCCACGAGCAGCTCGCCGAGGTGCATGCGCACCGCGACGCCCTGCTCCTGCACCAGCGGCTCGAACTCGAGCTCGTCCCGCAAGAACGACCGGTACCACTGCCCGGCCATGGTGCGCAGGCGCTGGCGGCCGGACTCGGTCTCGGCCGAGGGCACGCGGGTGACGTGCAGCGTGACGCGCGCGCCTTCGAAGTCGGCGGGCTCGTCGAACAGCGCGTCGGCGCCCGCGGCGACGGCGATCAGCTGCGCGATGGCGCGCGGGTCCTGGTCCGCGAAGTTGAGGTCCACCGACGCGAACCGGAGGTCGTTCTCGAGCGGCGTGCTCGCCACGACGAGGTTCCAGTTGAGCGCCTGCGACAGCGCCCGCAGCGCGTCGAGGCAGTTGATCTGACGCTTGTCCGCGGC
>CAZTQF010000626.1:0-2385 GCA_964615255.1 uncultured candidatus Brocadiaceae bacterium
CTAGAGGACCGGGAGACGCGGCGCCGCGTCTTCGAAGCAGCGACGTCGCGCTGCAGCAGGGGCAACGAGCACGACACCGGGGAGATCGCGCGCGAGCTGTGCGCGCTGCGCGCCGAGCGGGCGGCGCTGCTCGGCTACGAGACCCACGCCCACTACGTGCTCGCGGACGAGACCGCCGGCACGCCGGACGCCGTGCGCGACATGATGGGCAGCATGACCGCGGCGATCGTCGAGAAGGCCCAGGCCGAGGCCGACGAGCTCCAGCGCTACCTCGACGAGCACCTGCCCGGCACGAAGCTCGAGCCCTGGGACTGGGCCTGGGCGGCGGAGCGGGTTCGTCAGGCCAAGTACGACCTCGACGAGGGCGAGGTGAAGCAGTACTTCGAGTTCGAGCGCGTGCTGCAGGACGGCCTGTTCTTGATGGCCGAGCGCCTCTACGGCGTGACCATGCACGAGCGCCGGGACCTGCCGGTCTACCACGACGACGTCCGGGTGTTCGAGGTCCGCGACGAGGGCGGCGCGCCGATCGCGCTGTTCTACGCCGACTACTTCGCGCGGCCGAGCAAGCGCGGCGGCGCATGGATGAGCAGCTTCGTCGACCAGTCGCAGCTGCACGACCAGCGCCCGGTGGTCGTCAACGTGATGAACATCAAGAAGCCGAGCGACGGCCCGACGCTGCTGAGCTTCGACGAGGTCACGACCATGTTCCACGAGTTCGGGCACGGCGTGCACGGCATGCTCAGCCAGGTGCGGTTCCCGATGCTCTCGGGGACCAGCGTGCCGCGCGACTTCGTCGAGTTCCCGTCGCAGTTCCACGAGGACTTCGCGTTCGAACCCGAAGTCCTCGCGCGCTGCGCCAAGCACCACGCCACCGGCGCGTCGATGCCCGACGCGCTCGTGGAGGCGACGCGGCGCGCCCGCAAGTTCGGCCAGGGCTTCGCGGCGCTCGAGTACATCGCCGCGGCGTGGCTAGACCTCGCGTGGCACTCGCGCGCGCCGGGCGCGGGCGTCGACGACGTCGACGCGTTCGAGCGCAGCGCGCTGCAAGCAGCCGGGGTCTACGACCCGCGCGTGCCGCCGCGCTACAAGACCACCTACTTCGCCCACATCTGGGCAGGCGGCTACTCCTCGGGCTACTACGCCTACCTCTGGAGCGAGGCGCTGGCGGCCGACGCGTTCGCCGCCTGCGCGGCCGATGGCGGCATGACCCGCGAGAACGGTCGACGCTTCTGCGAGGCGGTGCTCCAGCGGGGCTTCACGCAGGAGCCGATGGAGCAGTTCCGCGCGTTCCGCGGCCGCGAGCTCGACACGCAGGCCGTGCTGGAGCGGCGCGGACTGACCTAGCAGCCCGCGCGCGGCCTCAGGTCGCCCTACTGAACGGTGACCTGGACGCCGTTGCTGGTGACCACGGAGTTCGGGTCGCCGTTCTCGAGCACGACGACCTGCGCCGTGAGCGAAGCGCCGGTCGCGACCGGCGGCAGCGGCAGCGAGATCGCGCCGGTGCCGCTGCCGAAGGCGCCCGGGGCGGTGACGAACGGAGCGATCGTCGCGAGCACCGGGTCGACGTGCAGCGGGCACTGGCCGGGGAACGGCAGCGGGATCGTCGTCGGCAGCTGGCCGAGCACGTAGATGCCGACGGACACCGGCGCGAGGTTGGTCGCGCTCAGGTTGATCGCCCCGCCGGGGCTCGTGTCGCCGCTGCCCGCGAGCGCCGGCGTGATGCCGCCGAGGCCGGCGCAGCCTGTGCCGTAGGTCTGGAACACGGAGACCGCGAAGACGTAGACCGAGCGGTTGCTGAAGTCACAGACCGCCAGGGTCCGCGAGGCCTCGTCGTAGCTGAAGTCGTACGCGCCCGCGCCGCCGAGCGTCGTGAAGCCGCCCCAGTCGACCGTCAGGGGCAGGCCCTGCGGCGACATCGCCTGGACGACGAGGTCAAACTGCTGGCCGCCGATCGTGGTGTTGCGGTCGTTCCAGAAGATGATCTCGTCGGCGCCCTGGCGCACGTAGGCGAGGTTTTGGATGTTGACGAAGGGCGCGAACTGCGAGCTCGAGAGCACCGTGCAGTTGAACGCCGAGTTGCCGCCGACGCGCTGACACTTGATGACCTCGTTGCTCTTGCGCATGTAGATGTCGCCGATCAGCGGGTCGAAGTCCATGTCGCGCCACAGCGTCCCCGAGCCGGCGTTGATGATCATGCCGTTGGACGACGTGTAGATGTCTGCGCCGGTCACGCTGTCCTGCAGCGAACGCCGGCCCGAGCCGAACGAGGTCCAGCCGACGCCAGCGTCGACGCCGCCGAAGCCCGGGTCGATGCCGACGCCGCTGCTGCCGCGCGCCGACTTGCCCCAGAGCTGGTTGCCCGCGAGGTCCCAGCCGGTGATGCCG
>CAZTQF010000627.1:0-2383 GCA_964615255.1 uncultured candidatus Brocadiaceae bacterium
GTGCCCGAAGGCGAGCCGGTGATCCGCGGTGCGGGCAAGGACGTCACGATCCTGCACCTCGGCGACCATGACCCTTCGGGCATCGACATGACTCGCGACATCCGAGAGCGACTCATCTCGCTTGCGTCCAATCGTCCCGGCTACGACTCGATGTTCGGGCACGACGACGTCCACCGGAAGGACGGTGGCGAGGTCGAACGTCGCCGGGTTCATCCCCGTGCCCGTCACGCCGCCGTTGTCGAACGGCCGGTTGGCGATGAAGTCCGCAATGCTGTCCTCGGTCGTGAGGTCACGCATGGCGAAGAAGAACGTGTCCGCCCACTTCACGGTCTCGAGGTCGACCGGCTTGATGAACCGCACGACCGCCCCTGCGTAGGGCGAGACGAACTCGTTCTGCTGCGGCTGGACGCCGTTCAGCACCAGCGGCGTCGGCGTGAACTGCAGGAAGTTGCGCGGGTCGTCACGACCCGACTCGTCGCCGGCGGTGAACTCGGCGACCACGACCGCGCGCGGCGCGTTCTGCACGAGCCACGGCTCGCGCTCGACCAGCGAGGACGGGTAGCCCGGCAGGTTGCGCGGGTCGATCGCCTCCAGCCCTTCGACCCGTCGGATCCGCACGCGCACGTGCTGCTCCAGCGGGTTGTCCCGGTCGTCCTCGGGGTCCACCACCACCTCGGCGCTGCCGAACGGGACGCCCGAAGAGTCGTTGATGAAGCGGATCACGTCACCCCGATCGATCTCGTGGCTGAGACCGTTCTTGTAGACGGTGACCTCCTGGGTGAACTGGTTGATGCTCTCGACGCGCTCGAGGAACATCGAGATCTCGCCGATCACGCGGAGCGGCAGCGGGTCGCGCACGAAGCCGCGGGCGATGTCCGCCGAGTCGTCGTCCTGGTTGCCGGAGCGGAAGTCGCGCGCGATGGAGTCGCGCTGGCTGTTGTTCAGCCCGGTGAGGCCGCCGGAGGTGCGCGCCCGCAGGCCGGGGATCGCCAGCGGGCCGTCGAGGGCGACCGCCACGCGCATGTTGGCGCCGAACTGGTCGGGCGACGCCGGCAAGCCGGCCGCGTTGTTCGAGGTCTGGTACTGAAGGCCCTCGGAGCCCAGCAGGACGGGGTCCAAGACCAGGTCGCGCTCCCCGACGACGATGCGGACGGGCATCGGCACGAAGCCGTTGGGCTCGGTCGGGTCGTCGACGATCTGCAGCAGCTGCACGGCCTCGGTGTTGCGCAGCTCGGTCACGCGGCCGGTCTCGTCGCGCCCCACGAAGAAGCCGTCGTCGATGCCCAGCGGCGCCGAGAAGCGCAGGCGGATGCCCGCGTTGCGCGGCACGACCGAGAACGGCACCCCGTTGCCGTTCTGACCGAAGAGCATCGGCGCCACGACCCGCAGCTCGTCGTCGAGCGCGTCGAACGCCGTCGAGAACTCCTCGCCGGTGACGTCACGCGGGATGAACAGGCGCGCCTGCAGCGTGTCCGGGTCCGTGCCGATGAAGTCGTAGGTGATCTCGGTGTCGGACAGGTTCGAGTTGGTCGGGCGCTGGTCCTGGATGTCCCCGCCGATGACGACGTCCTTGCGATAGAGCGCGATGGACGAGCCCTCGGGCGTCACCTGCAGGCCGTAGACGTCGACGAGCCGCCCGTATTCGACGGCGAGGAGCTCCGGCTGCACGGTCGACCCAGGCTCCGCGCTCGCGACGCCGCCGCCTCCGCCGCAGCTGGCGAGGGAGAGCGCGCCGATCGTGAACGCAACCGCGAGGCCGAGCGCAGAGCGCCGTTCGCCGCACGGACGGAGAGAGCGACCCGCGGGCGCGGATACCGGGAGGTTGTCTGCCATCATGGGATGCAACGACGGGGAATGAGGCGACATCAATCGAAGGTGATCTCCGCGCAGACAGCGTGGAAGACCAGGGCTGGACGGTGTTTCTAGCCCGGCACCCCGCCGCCGCAGAGCGGCGAGAGGGCAACGGGGCCTTGGGCGAGAGCTCGGCTGCTCCGAGAACCTCTGCGAGGTCTCGACGCAGCCCACCTCTCAGAGGGGCACATCAAACATCATGCCGCCGCGCAACCCAGCTGCAAGCCTGCCCAAGCTCCTTGCTGAGGCATTCTTACGTCCGCCTCGCAGCATCTCGGGCGCGCACGGGTTGAGCGGTGGGCAGCACCCGGGGTGCGATATCGCTCGACCGCCTTCACCGCGCGCCGCGCGGATCGTCGTCCGGAGCTGCGAAACCCGCCGCGCGGGCCTGATCCTCGGTCTCGAAGTAGGCCCGCCGGTCCGACGCGACGCCGGCGAGTTCGGCGGCGCTGTGGCGATGGAAGCAGCGGCTGTCGAGGTCGCCGACGACCCGCGCTTCGACCTCACGCTCGCAGTAGGCGCACGCCAGCAC
>CAZTQF010000628.1:0-2378 GCA_964615255.1 uncultured candidatus Brocadiaceae bacterium
ATGCTCTTCACGCAGGACGGCCCCACCCCGCTGCCGACGCTCCAGCAGGCCTCGTGCGACGCCGCGCTGCGCATCAACCAGCGCGCGAGCGGCGCTGGCTACGGGGGCCGCGCGCCGGTCCCGGTCCGCGCCGGCGCGGCGATGGCCGTCAGCCTCTCGGGGGCTCCCGGCGCGTTCGGCCTGCTCGCGATGGGCGCGCCGAGCGCGGCGCCGACGCCGCTGCCCACGCTCGGGCTGCTCAACCTCGACGTCACCTTCACGCCGTTCTTGATGACGGTGACGACGCTCGACGTGCACGGCGAGTTGGTCTTCGAGCAGCCGCTGCCAGCGACCGCGCCCGTCGGCGCGAGCCTCTCGGTCCAGGGCCTCGTGCTGTCCACGAGCGCCGAAGCGCTCAGCAATCCGGTCCGCTTCGAGATCGTCCCGTAGCGGCGCGGCGGCCGTTCCAGGCGTCCGCCCGCAGCGCTAGCATCCGGCGGATGCGCTCCGCCTTGCTCGCCCTCTCGTCCGCGCTGGCTGCCTTCCCTGCCGCCGCGCAGGACCGCCTGCCCAACCTCGTCGTCATCTTCGTCGACGACATGGCGTATGCGGACATCGGTCCGTTCGGCGGCGACATCCCGACGCCGAACCTGGACCGCATGGCCGCCGAGGGGACGCGCTTCACCGACTTCAGCGTGGCGACGGCCGTCTGCTCAGCCTCCCGCGCCGCGCTGCTCACGGGCTGCTACCACCGCCGCGTCGGGATCGCGGGCGCGCTGGGGCCGCGCTCCAACCACGGCCTACACGAGCGCGAGATGACGCTCGCCGAGGTCTGCAAGCAGAAGGGCTACGCCACCGCGTGCTTCGGCAAGTGGCACCTCGGCCACCACCCAAAGTTCCTGCCGACCAACCACGGCTTCGACGAGTACTTCGGGCTGCCCTACTCCAACGACATGTGGCCGCTGCACCCTGCGTACGCGCACCTTCCCACCGAGGCCGAGCGCCGCAAGCGGGGCTACCCCGCGCTGCCGCTGATCGAGGGCACCGAGGTCGTCGACGCCGAGGTCACCGGCCCCGACCAGGAGATGCTGACGACCTGGTACACCGAGCGCGCCGTGTCGTTCATCGCGCGCAACAAGGACAAGCCCTTCTTGTGCTACGTGCCCCACTCGATGGTGCACGTGCCGCTGTTCGTCTCGAAGAAGTTCGCGGGCAAGAGCGGCAAGGGCCTGTTCGGCGACGTGGTCATGGAGATCGACTGGTCGGTCGGTCAGATCCTGGACGCGCTCGAGGAGCACGGCGTCGACGAGCACACGCTGGTCGTGTTCACGTCGGACAACGGCCCGTGGCTCAGCTACGGCGACCACGCCGGCTCTTCGGGCGTCTACCGCGAGGGCAAGGGCACCATGTTCGAGGGCGGCATCCGGGAGCCCACCGTCGTCCGCTGGCCCGGGCGCGTGCCAGCCGGGCGGACCTGCCGCGAGTTCGCGTCGACGATCGACGTCGTGCCGACGTTCGCCAACCTGATCGGCGCGAAGCTGCCGGACCACAAGATCGACGGCCGCGACATCGCGCCGCTGTTGTTCGGCGAGGAGGGCGCGAAGTCGCCGCACGAGTGCTTCCTGCACTACTACGCCGGCGGCCAGCTGCAGGCGGTCCGGGATCCCCGGTGGAAGCTGCACTTCCCCCACAAGTTCCGCACCATGGCGGGCAAGCCCGGCGGGACCGACGGGAGCCCCGCGCCCTACTCGCAGGGCGAGATCGGCCTCGAGCTCTTCGACCTCCAGGAGGATCCCGGTGAGACGACGAACGTCGCCGCAGCACACCCCGAGGTCGTCGCGCGGCTGCAGCGGCTCGCGGACCGCGCCCGCGCGGACCTCGGCGACAAGCTGACCAAGGCCAAGGGGAGCGGCATCCGCCCAGCCGGCAAGCTGCGCGAAGGCGACGCCCGCCTCGTCTGGTAGCCGCGGGCTTGCGCGGGCTACCATGCCCGCATGCTCCGCGCCCTCGCCGCCCTCTCCGCGCTCGCCGCGACGCTGCCGCCGCAGGGCGCTGCAAGGCCTGCGCGCCCGAACGTCGTCCTCGTCATGGCTGACGACATGGGCTTCACCGACGTCGGCTGCTACGGCGGCGAGGTCGCCACGCCGACGATCGACCGACTCGCCCGCGAGGGCGTGCGCATGTCGCAGTTCTACAACACGTCGCGCTGCTGCCCGACGCGCGCGGCGCTGCTGACGGGGCTCTACTCCCACCAGACCGGCATCGGCCTGATGACCGGCGACCGCGGCTACGACGCCTACCGCGGCGACCTGAACCGCCGCTGCGTCACGATCGCCGAGGCCCTGCGGCCGGCGGGCTACCGCAACTACATGGCCGGGAAGTGGCACGTGACGCGCCAC
>CAZTQF010000629.1:0-2375 GCA_964615255.1 uncultured candidatus Brocadiaceae bacterium
CGTGACGCGATCCCGGCGCCGGTTGGAAGCCTCGGCGGCACGAATCCCGCGGCGGCGCCCGCTGCCTGCTACAACAGCGCGCATGGCGCGACACCTCGTGGTGATGACCGGGGCCGGCATCTCCGCCGACTCCGGCGTGCAGACGTTTCGCGACGCCGGAGGGCTGTGGGAGGGGCGCCGGCCCGAGGACGTCGCGACCCCCGAGGCGTGGGCGGCGAATCCGGAGTTGGTCTGGCGGTTCTACCAAGCGCGCAGGGCCCAGCTGGCGGAGGTGGCCCCCAACGCGGCCCACCGCGCGCTCGCCGCAGCCGCGGCCACGTGCGCGGCGCGCGGCGACCGGCTGACGCTCGTGACGCAGAACGTCGACGACCTCCACGAGCGCGCCGGCAGCGCGGCGATCCACATGCACGGCGAGCTCGCGCAGCTGCGCTGTGAGCGCTGCGGCCATCGGCTCCGCGACCTCGAGCGGACGGCGCCCGCGTTCCTGCCGTGCGGCGCGTGCGGCCACCCGCGGCTGCGGCCGGACATCGTCTGGTTCGGCGAGGTGCCGTTCCACCTCGACGAGATCGAGGCCGCGATGCAGACCTGCACCGACTTCGTGGCGATCGGGACCAGCGGCCAGGTCTGGCCGGCGGCCGGGCTGCTCCACGCCGCGCGCAGCGCTGGCGCGAGGACCTGGGTCCAAGCGCTCGAGGTCCCCGCCAACGCCGAAGCCGAAGACACCTACGTCGAGGGGCGCGCCGCCGAGGTCGTGCCCGCGCTGATGCAGCGCGTCCTGGAGCAAGCATGAAGACCCGCTACCTGTCGATCCTGCTGACCTGCGCCGCGGCGACCGCGCAGGGGGCGCTGCCCGAAGAGCTGCCACGAGGCTGGCGCCGCACAGGCGACGCCGTCGTCGGCGCCCCGCACGCAGCGCTGCTCGGGCGCGGCGTGACGCTGCGCGCGCCGGACGCGCGCGTCGAGGTCGAGCTGTCGCTCGCCGACGCGACGAGCACCGCCGCGTCGCTCGTCATCGGCGGCAGCCACGTCGGGTTCTGCGGGCGCGACGGGGAGCCGTTCTTGGAGGGGCCGCTGTTCGGCGGCGGCACGCGCCGCCTGGACGCCCCGAAACCCGACGCCGGCGCGCCGTTCCGGCTGGTCGTGGAGCGGCGGGACGCGTCGCTGCAAGTCATCTGGAACGGCGCGCCGCTGCCGCTCGTGCCCGACCCGGGCGGCGACCTGGGCGCGGTGCAGCTCCGCCCCCACCGCGACACGATGACCGTGCGGCGCTTCGTGGTCACCGGCGGCGCCCCGGTCCCGAGGCCGGTCGGGGCGAGCGTCCCCGTCTGGCGCAAGGGCGAGGACGGCGTCGACACCTACCGGATCCCCGCCCTCGTCGTCGCGAAGAACGGCGACCTGCTCGCGTTCGCCGAAGCCCGGCACGGCAGCAGCAGCGACACCGGCGACATCGACCTCGTGATGAAGCGCTCGTCGGACGGCGGACGCACCTGGTCGAAGCAGCGCACGCTCTGGGACGACGCGAAGAACACCTGCGGCAACCCCTGCCCGGTCGTGGTCTCGTCGACCGGCGCGATCCTGCTGCTCGCGACGCGCAACCTCGGCACCGACCACGAATCCCAGATCATCGCGGGCAAGTCCGAGGGCACGCGCACGGTCTGGGTGCTGAAGAGCGGCGACCACGGGGTCACCTGGAGCGCGCCGCGCGAGGTCACGGCGACCACCAAGCTGCCCGAGTGGACCTGGTACGCGACCGGTCCGGGCGCTGGGATCGAGCTGCAGCGCGGCCAGCACCGCGGCCGGCTGGTGATCCCCTGCGACCACATCGAGGCCGGGACGCGCCGCTACTACTCCCACGTCATCTACAGCGACGACCGCGGCGCGACCTGGCAGCTCGGCGGCACCACCCCGAAGGACCAGGTCAACGAGTGCGAGGTCGTCGAGCTTCAAGACAGTCGCCTTCTGCTCAACATGCGCAACTACGACCGCGCGCAGCGGACCCGGCAGCAGGCCTGGAGCGACGACGGCGGCGCGACCTGGCGCGACCAGCGTCACGTGCCGGAGCTGGTCGAGCCGATCTGCCAGGCGAGCATCCGGCGCTACTCGGACGAGGCGCTGATGTTCAGCAACCCGGCCAGCCGCGCGGGCCGCGAACGCCTGACGCTGCGCATGTCGTTCGACGACGGCGCCACGTGGCCGCGGTCCGCGCTGCTCGACCCGGGCCCGAGCGCGTATTCGTGCCTGCAGCGGCTCCCAGACGGCAGCGTAGTATGCCTCTACGAGGCGGGCGGCTACCGCGAGATCCGCGCGCACCGCATCGCGCCCGCCGACGTGCCGGGCCCGCGCTGATCAGGTCTCGGCGAGCGCTTCGAGAAAGC
>CAZTQF010000630.1:0-2368 GCA_964615255.1 uncultured candidatus Brocadiaceae bacterium
GCGGACTCCGGCACGATCAGCAGCTCGATCAGCAGCGACTCCCACTCGGGCTCGGGCTCCTCACGCAGCGAGAACAAGAGCTCTTTGGTCAGCACGACGCCCTTGACGTCGTCGAGCTCACCTGTCGGCGTGTAGGGGAAGCGGCTGTGGCCCGTGCGGTGCACGCGCTTGAGGTTGTCCTCGGTCGGCTGGCTGCCCGACAGATACGCGACCCGGTCGCGAGACACCATGACGTCCTTGGCGGTGAGGTCGCGCAGCTTGGTGGCGTTCTGGATCAGCTCGCCGGTGATCTGCCCGAAGGCGCCCTGGCTCATCCCGGCGGTCGCCATGACGCGGATCTCATCGAGCGAGGTGGTGGGCCCGCCGTCGGCGCGCGCGAACAGCCGCGCCAGCCATCGCGTCAAGAACAGCATCGGCCAGACCGCCACGATCATCACCTGCACGACGCCCGTGATCGGGATCGCGAGGCTGTCGGCGTGCACCACGCCGACGGTCTTGGGCACGATCTCGGTGACGGCCAGCACGGTCACGACGAAGAACGCGGCGAACCACGCCTCGGACACGCCGGGGAACGCCGTCGTGAACTGCGCGGTCGCGATCGCCGCGCCGCCCGAGTTGCTGATCGTGTTGACGATCAGGATCGCGGCGATCGGACGGTCGGGCTCGGCCCGATAGCGCTGCAGCAGTCGGCCGAGGCGGGAGCCTGCCTGCGCCAGCTGCTCGACGCGCGCCGGCCCCACGCTGAGCAGCGTCGCCTCGGAGATCGAGCAGACGAACGAGAACAGCAGCGAGAAGGTGACGGCGAGAACGAGCAGCAGCATCGATCAGGGCCTGCCGGGCAGGCGGCCGCACGGTAGGAGGGCTGCCTCGTCAGGTCCAACCTTTACGGTCGGACGTCGGCCGCCGCTCAGGCGGGCTGCGCGGCCTTGGTGCCTTCGCACGCGAACGAGTACTGGCCGCCGCGCGCGCGGACCGAGACCTTGCTGCCTTGGCCGAGGTCGTGGTCGAGGATCAGTTCGGTCAGCGGATCCTCGATGTTGCGCTTGATCAGGCGGCGCAGCTCGCGCGCCCCGAACTCTTCGCTGAAGCCTTGCTTGGCCAGCAGCACGCGCACCTGCGGCGAGAACGTCACCTTGATGCCGCGCTTGCCGAGCAGGTCGGCGACCTCGCGCAGCATGTTGCCCGCGATCCGCTGGCAGACCTTCTCGTCCAGCGGGTTGAACATGATGACTTCGTCGATGCGGTTGACGAACTCAGGCCGGAAGAACTCGCGCAGCGCCTCGTTGGTGACGTCCGTCAGGTCGACGTCGTGGAGGCTCTGGCGCTTGTGCGCCGCCGAGAAGCCCATCCGGGTGCGGACGGCGTCGATCTTCTCGATGCCCAGGTTGCTGGTCATCAGGATCAGCGCCTGGTTGAAGGAGACCGTCTGGCCCTTGCTGTCCGTGATGATGCCCTCGTCGAGCAGCTGCAGCAGCAGGTTGTGGACCTTGCTGTGCGCCTTCTCGATCTCGTCGAAGAGCACGACGCTGGTCGGCTTCTTCTTGATGCCCTCGGTCAGGAAGCCGCCCTCGTTGTGGCCGATGTAGCCCGGCGGCGAACCGATCAGCTTGGCGTACTCGTGCGGCAGCGCATACTCGCTGCAGTCGACGCGGATCATCGCGCTCGGGTCGTCGAACAGGCTGCGCGCGAGCGACTTGGCGAGCTCGGTCTTGCCGGTGCCGGTGCGGCCGACCAGCAGGAACGTGCCGACCGGGTGGCTCGGACGCTTGAGGCCGACGGCGGCTTTCTTGACCGCGCGGGTGAGCGAGGTGATGGCCTCGTCTTGGCCGATGATCTGCTGGCGGAGGTTGCGCTCCAGGCTCGTGACCCGGCGGAACAGCGACTGGCGCGCGGCGTCGTTGCCGGGGCGGGTGAGGAACGGGTCCTCGGGCTTGGTGTCGGTCGAGCCGTCCTCGTTGGTCGGGATGCTCACCTGGTGGATCTCGAGCGACGGGTTGACGTCGATGCAGATCTGGTAGAGCAGCTCCTCGACGATCTCCGGGTCGTAGCCGTCGTCCATGCGACGGACGGCGCTGAGGACCTCGGACTCGAACGACGGGACGCACGAAACCACGACGCGGTGTCGGTACTCCGACTTGTTGGTGATCGGCGCCTTGTGGAGGTCCTGCAGCAGCTCGTCGCTGCAGCAGCGCACCTTGATGAACTCGTCGATCAAGTCGAAGTACTTGATCACGAACGCGGCCCCTGGATGCTTCAAGTGTCTGTCCCTGTATCCCTGTTACTCGACACCCAGGTGATCGGGTCCCGCGCGGAGCAGACTTGACGCGCTCCTGATGGATCGCCCCAAGTACCGCAGACGGTTGCCTCT
>CAZTQF010000631.1:0-2367 GCA_964615255.1 uncultured candidatus Brocadiaceae bacterium
GCCCGTGACGGTCTGGCCCGCCAGGTCGAAGTTGGCGGCGTCCGTCTGCTCGTAGTACGAGGCAGCGGCAGCGCCGCAGCCCGCGCCGTAGGGGACCGCGCGGCCGCAGAGCCCGCCGGACTGGACGGCGTAGTGGATGTTGCCGTTGAAGACGCGCGAGCCCGACGGCGGGCCGAACACGTTGGCGAACGGGTAGACGTTGCCCGTGCCCGCGAGGAACTCGATGTCCGCGTTGCTGGCGTAGACGTCGCCGACCTGGAAGCCGGTCCCGGTCGTGTAGTTCATCGACGTGCCGTTCGTCACGGTGACGTAGAAGCCGCGCTGCTGGCCGCAGTCGACGGTCAGGCCCAGGTTGAGCGGCAGCGGCGTCGGGACGTTGGCGCCGAAGCTCTCGACGCTCGTGACCGTGCCGACGAGCGTCCACGCGGTGGGGTCTTGTTCGATTCCGACGTGGCTGCCGCCGCTCGTCGGAGTGTAGACCTCGAGATCCCACGTGCCGGCGTCGAGGTTGACGTCGAGACACTCGATCGTCAGCGCGCGGTCGACCGCGCGCACGTCGAACATGTTGCCGGCCTGACCGTTGTTCGAGGCGAACGTCGTCGTGAGGAAGTTCGGCGCGCAGTTCAGGGCGAACAGACTCAGCACACCGCCTACTTCGCTGGTAACGGCAAGCGTCGCGACCGGGCCCAGCGGACTCTCGCTCGGCGGGATGAACTTCAGGCCTTCGGGGCCGAACGCCGCGAGGCCGGTCTCGCCGGGGATGTCGATGACGTCGGCGAGCGTCGCGTTGGTCGGGTCCGTCACGTCGAACACGCAGATCGCGTTGGTGCGCTCGAGGCCGACGAACAAGTACGGGGTGCCGCGCACCTCACCGAAGACGATCGCCTCCGGCTCCGGGCCCTTGTCATCCGAGCGGCCGTCCTGCCAGAGGCCGTTCGCGAGCATCGCGCGCTCGAGCGCGTCCCCCGAGTCGAAGACCACGTTGCCGGCGGTGTCCCAGATCGTGAACGAACGGGCACCGAACGAGTAGAGCTGGTCGACGTCCCCGTCTCCGTCCGTGTCACCGCGAGCAATGTCGTAGGGGCTCGTCACCATCTTGAGGCGGCCGAGCAGGGCGTTGTCGTTGAGCTGGGCCGAAGTGTAGAGGCCGGTGTCAGGCGTCGGATCTTCGGTGTCGAGCGTGAAGTCTGCCTCCATGCTGTTGCCGCGGGTCTCGTCCTCGAAACCGGGGAAGTCGTCACGACCGTCGCCTTCGTTCGCCGTCGCGATGTACTCCACCCCGTTGACCGTGAAGGTCGTGAGCGCGTCGGGCATGTAGTAGCCCAGCGTCGGCCAGTTCTGGAAGTTGCCGTCGATGCCGTCCTGGTTCGACGCGTCGAACTCGTTGCCCGGCAGGCTGTGGTCCTTCTCTCCTAGCGGGACGATCGACGTGACCGTCGCCGCGGCGACGTCGACCACCGCGACCGCGTTGTTCTCCTGGAGAGTCACATACGCCGTCGCCCCGTCGGCCGAGACGGCGATGAACTCGGGCTCGACGTCTTGCGCAAGCGAGATGCCGTTGACGTCAGACAGGCGCACGCCGGCAGCCTGCAGCGCAGCCTTCTGGCCATTGAACGGCGTGAAGCTCGCCGTCGTCGCGGTGCGCGAGGCTACATCGATGACGCTGACCGAACCCTCGGGGTTGATCAGGCCCGTCGCTTCGTCTGCTTCGCCCTCGTTCGCGACGAGGATCTTCGCGCCGTCCGGCGTGAAGACCAGCATGTCCGGCAACGCGCCGACCGTCACGGCGGCGCCAGACGGCTGACCGGTCGCCGCGTCGAAGAACTGCACCTGACCGAGGTCCTGCTTGGTCGGACCCTCGACCGCCACCGCGACGAGGCCCTGGTAGATGGCGACGCTGTTCGGCGCGCCGGCAAGCGGGATCGAGCCCGCAGCGGTCAGCACGGGCGCGCCGCTGGCGTAGTCGACGAAGTAGGTGTTGAGCGTGTCGTTGCCCGGGTTCGTGACCCAGAAGGTCCCGGTGACAGGGTCGTGCGCGACGATCTCGCCTTCGCCGTTGGCGGGCGTGATGCTCGTGATGTGGGTGTGTGTGACTTGCGCCTGGAGCGAAGACACAGAGACAGCGGCGCAGAGCGCCGCTGCTGCGAGGGTGCGGATAGTCATGATCGAGTGCATACGTGTCAGGGATGAGATCCCCCGCGCGCCGGAGCGCCGCAGCGCCGCAGCGGCGAGATCGTCTCCGCACACTCGTTCCACTCCATGCGCGCCGCAACGCCTCGACTTCGAATCACTCGCACCGCGTGCAATCTGCAAGCGGCCTTCACCGTTCTTTCTCCAATCCGGCCGTCTGCGAAAAAGGATCGCGAA
>CAZTQF010000632.1:0-2362 GCA_964615255.1 uncultured candidatus Brocadiaceae bacterium
CTGCCTCGGGTTGGTGATGGCCGTGTCCGTGCTCGGCTCGCAGTCCGACGCGGGCCCGCTCGTCGTGATGAAGCGACAAGAGATCAAGCTGCTGTTTGGGCTGATCGCGTTCGTGGTCTGCGCGGTGACGCCGGTCCGGCTGCTGCGCCGCGCGGCGATGCCGCTGTTCTTCGCGGCGGTCGCCGCGTGCTTGCTGCCGCACGTCATGGGCGGCGACACCAAGGGAGCGTCGCGGTGGATCCGGCTGGGCGGCCAGCAGTTCCAGCCCGTCGAGCCGGCGCGGTTCTTCCTCGTGCTGGCCGTCAGCTGGCTGTTGGCGCGCGCCGGCCGGGGCCTGTCGAGCTTCCGGCACGGCTTCCTGCCCGCGATGGGCTGCACGATGCTGCTCGCAGGCGCGCTCGCGACGCAGCCGGACAACGGCAACGCGATGCTCGTGGTCGCGCTCGCGAGCTGCCTCGCGCTCGTCGCCGGCGTCCGCGTGCTCCACTTCGCGCCGTTCGCGGGTGCGGGGCTGGCGCTGATGGCCTTCGTGGCGACGCAGCACGAATACGTCCGGCGCCGCATCGACCAGCTGTTCGAGACGTCGCCGGACTCGCAGGTCGGTCTCGGCCTCGTCGCGGTCGGCTCCGGCGGCGTGCTGGGCCGCGGCCTCGGGCAGGGCTGGATGAAGATGAACTACGTGCCCGAGGCGCACAATGACTTTGTCTTCGCGATCATCGCCGAGGAGTTCGGCTTCCTCGGCACGCTGTTCGTGCTGCTGAGCTACTCGACTTTCGGGTATCTCTGCTACCGGCTGGTGACGCAGGTGCGGGATCCGTTTCTGCGCTACGTGGTATGCGGCTATGCTCTGATGATCTGCATGCAGGCGGCCGTCAACCTCCTCGTGGTCAGCGGGTGGGCTCCGGCCAAGGGTATCGACCTGCCGTTCGTCTCGACGGGCGGCACGAGTCTGGTGTTTTGTTTGGCGGCGGTCGGGTTGATCGGGAACGCCGTGCGATCGGATCGCACGGGCGCGTTCTCGACGGACGACGAAGTCGCGGTGGTTTCCTGATTCGGTTTTCGAACGGTTTGGAGGGTGTGATGGGTCAGCTCGAGAAATACGGCCTCTATGTGATGTGTCTGGTGATCTTCCTCATCCTCGGCGTGACGCTGTGGGGAGAGCCCGCGAACGCGACCCGGACCGCGAGCCGTCAGCAGGCGGCGGTGGGTGAGGGGTCGCCCGGGCCGATGGAGGCTACGTTCCGCGGACGCACCGGGCGCGAGACGCTGGACGCCCTGCTGCGCCCCGAGTCGCGGCCGGCTCCGGAGCCGCAGCGGCAGCCGCCGCAGCCGGATCCGCAGCCGACGCAGGCGCCGCAGCCGACGACCTCGGCGAGCCCTGCGCCGACGCCGAGCCCCGAGCCCGCGCCGGTGGTCTCCCGGGCGGCGACGACCATCTACAAGATCAAGGAGGGCGACAGCCTGGGCCTGATCGCCCAGCGGCAGCTCGGCTCCGTCAAGTTCGTGAGCCGGATCAGAGAGCTCAACCCCGGCATCGACGAGAACAAGCTGCAGATCGGCAAGCCCCTGACCCTGCCGCCGCGCATGGAGGAGTCGCCGGCGAAGGAGAGCCCGAACAAGGCGGTGGCGTCGGGCGCCTACCGCACCTACCGGGTTCGCAAGGGTGACAACATGGAGAAGATCGCGCAGAGCCAGCTGGGCTCGCGCAGCCGCTGGTTCGACGTGCGCAAGATGAACCCGAACGTCGACCCGATCCGCATGCAGATCGGCGCTACGATCAAGCTGCCGCTCCAGTAGTTCGTGCGCGACGCCCCCCAGATGCCCCGCGCCCACGCGCGGGGAGCGCGCCGGGTCTGCCTGGTGAGCGGCGGCACCGGCGGGCACCTCATGCCCGCGCTGGTGCTCGGTCGCGCGCTGCTCGAGGCGGGCCGCGAGCCGCTGCTCGTGACGGAGGGACGCGACGTCGAGCGCGAGCTGGTTCGGCGAGAGCTGCCGGAGCTGCGCGCCGTCGAGGTGCCGCGCTCGGGGCGCTCGCCGCTCGCGCTCCCAGTGTGGCTCGTGCGCGCGACGGCCACCGCGCGCGGGCTGCTGCGACGCTACGACGTCGGCGGCGTGATCAGCACGGGGGGGCGGGCCTCACTGCCCGTTGCGCTCGCGGCGAAGAGCCTCGGCCTGCCGGTGTTCCTGCTGGAGCAGAACGCCGTGACCGGCCGCGCCAACCGCTGGCTCGGCAAGATCGCGCGGCGGATGTACACCGGCCTGCCGTCCAACGCGCCGGGCGGTCATGGGGCGGAGGCCCGACGAGCCGGCGCGGCTGTGCGCGTGCTCCACACCGGCACGCCGCTGCGCCGAGGGTTCGGCC
>CAZTQF010000633.1:0-2359 GCA_964615255.1 uncultured candidatus Brocadiaceae bacterium
AGGTAGGAGTAGTCGAGGGTCAGCTTGTTGTTGTGGCCGTTGAAGAACCAGTTGGCGCCCAGCGTGAACTCCTGCCGGTCGTTGTCCACAGCGAGGTTGTTCTCGTTCGGCTCCGTGAGCCAGGCGTAGCGCGCCGCCAGCTCCAGCTCCTCGGGGAACGCCTCCCAGACCTCGTTGAAGAAGTAGCCCCACTGGGTGTAGAAGCCGTAGAGGTCGCTGTCGTTGCCAGGCTGGCCCGCTGCGAGCGTCGTGTCCTGGATGTTCTTCCAGTGGAACTCGTTCTGGGTCGAGAAGCCCTGGTACTTGAACGCGAACTCGGCGACGGCCTGGTGGACGCGGTATTGGCCGTCCTGCGCGTTGGCGACCGAGTCGAAGCCGTCGAGGTTGCCGCCGCCGCTGGACGACCAGCGGGTCGCGCGGCCGGTGTGGGTGGCGCCGCCGACCGCGAAGCTGCCGGTCGGCTTCTCGGTGCGCTCGACGTCGGTTTGGCGCAGCGCGAGGTCCCGGCCCATGAAGTTCCACTGGAGCCGGCCGATGTACATCAGGTTGTCGTCGTCGTTCGAGACCCCCCGCCCTTCACCGGTGAAGGCGCCCGCGTAGTAACGCATGTCGGCGCCCGTGCCCTCGAACAGGCGGCCTCGGAACCCGAGCCCCATCTGGCGGTCGACGGTGAAGACTCGGTTGACGATCGAGCGCTCGACGAACTGCTGGCGGCCGGACGAATCGACCCGCTCGCGGTTGTAGTCGATCTTCCACTGACCGACGCGGATCCCGAAGGCCTTGTTCTTGGCGACGTCGATGCGCCAGTCGATGACCCGCGCGCTCGCGTTCGAGCTCGAGCGGTCCGACGCGCGCGTCGGCTGCAGGTCGACCTCGAAGTAGTACTTCAGCCAGGGCCGGTAGCCGTGACCGCCGATCTTCATGCGCAGGCGGCGGCCTTCGGCCGTCAACTCGTTCGTGTCGAAGTCGTCGAGTTGACGCGGGTCGCTGCGATACGGCGTCGTCGCGCGCAGCTGCGCGCGCCACTGCAGGTTCGTCTGGAAGTTGCCGTCGCGGCTCTCGAGTCGGAAGCCCTTGCTCCCGTAGCTGGCCTTGACGGGGAACTCCTTGTCGAGGTAGCGCTCGACGGCCTCGGAGATCTGGGCTTCGCTCGGCTTGACCGGATCCTGGCCAGAGGCCGCGCCGGAAGACTGCTGACCTGCGACGAAGCCACAGGCTGAGAAGAGGGTTGCAACGAATGCTAGGGATCTTGACATCTACTTTACGGAGGGCTCTCTGAGCCTGGGTATGACCGTGGAGCGTGGTTGCTATCCCTGCCGCATGTAGATTCCGTGAAGAGAGCGTGCACGGTTGGTGAAGCCCGCACGTTTCTTGTGAAGGGGTGCAGCGTTCCGTGAAGAGTGCGGGCTGCGCGACTCACCTTCGACGACGAGCGGGAGGGACCGAGTCGCCCGAAAGCGCCCTTCGCCAGCGCCACATACTCCTTATTCATAGAGGTTTAGAGTCATAGGGACCGGTCGACCGACCTGCTCCCACCTCATCTTCACACAACCTTCATCAAGAGGCGGCGTGCCCTTCACACAGCGGCGGTGTGGTCTGCGTGGCGGATTTCGCCGCCAACCACTCAACAGATGACACGGATGAAGAACCTGTTCGCCTGCGCGCTGATTACGAGCAGCGCTTTCCTGCCTTCCTGCGGCCAGAGCCACGCGGCCACCGAGATCGAGAACGTCGGCTCGGACACGCTGCTCGAGGTCGCGGGCGCGCTCGCCGAGAAGTACGGCGCCATGAAGCCCGAGGTCCCGATCTCGGTCGCCGGCGGCGGTTCGGGCGTAGGCGTCGCCAACCTGATCGCCGATACCTGCCAGATCGCCAACTGCAGCCGACCGCTCAAGCAAAAGGAGATCGACCTGGCGAAGAAGCAGGGGGTTGATCCGGTCCAACACACCGTGGGCTACGACGGCATCGCGGTCTTCGTCCACAAGGACAACCCGATCCAGTCCCTGACCATGGACCAGCTCAAGGCCATCTTCGGCGAGGGCGGCAGCATCGAGTCCTGGAAGGACCTGGGCATGGACATGGGCGACGACGCCAAGAACGTGATCCAGCTCGGCAGCCGCCAGAACAACAGCGGCACCTACGAGTGCTTCCGCGAGAAGGTGCTGGGCAAGAAGGGCCGCTTCAAGCAGCGCTGCAACAACCTCAACGGCAGCAAGGACGTCGTCGAGTTCTGCGCCAGCTCGAAGAGCGCGATCGGCTACAGCGGGCTCGCCTACAAGACCGACGACGTGCGGATCGTGCCCATCACTCCCACGGGCCAGGCCGACGCGGTCGCGCCGACCGTCGACACCGTGCAGAA
>CAZTQF010000634.1:0-2352 GCA_964615255.1 uncultured candidatus Brocadiaceae bacterium
TCGCCGCGAACTCGCCGAGACGGTGGCCGACCATGTCCTCCGTCGCGTAGACCTTGATGAACGCGCGGCCGTTGTGCACCTCGAAGGTGTGGCCGACGAACTCGGGCAGGATCACGCTCGCGCGCGACCACGTCTTCATGGGGTTCTTGGTGCCCGCGTCGTTCTGGGCGTCCACCTTCTTCAGGAGCTTCGGGTGGACGAACGGGCCCTTGCGGATACTGCGACTCATCGTGAGCTCCTATTAGCTGCCACTGCCGACGGCGACGTGCTTGCCGGGCGAGCGGCGACGCAGGATGAACTGGTTGCTGCGGGCCTTGCCGCGGCGGGTGCGACCACCCTTCGCGAGCTTGCCCGTCGGCGACACGGGGTGACGGCCACCGCCGGTGCGACCCTCACCGCCACCCATCGGGTGGGCGACCGGGTTCATCGAGGTGCCGCGGTTGTGCGGGCGACGGCCCATGTGGCGCTTGCGGCCGGCCTTGCCGATCCGCACGTTCTGCCAGTCGCTGTTGCCGATCTCGCCGATCGTCGCGCGACACTCCCACGGGACCTTGCGGGTCTCACCGCTCGGCAGAACGATCGTCGCGTAGCCGGCGTCGCGGGCCATCAGCGTGCAGCTGTTGCCGGCCGAGCGCGCCAGCTGGCCGCCCTTGCCGGGCTGCAACTCGACGTTGTGCACCGACAGACCGAGCGGGATCGACAGCAGCGGCATGCAGTTGCCGGTGTCGGGCTCGACCTTCTGGCCGGACACGACCTTGTCACCCACCTTGAGGCCCTTGGGCGCCAGGATGTAGCGCTTCTCGCCGTCGGCGTAGAACAGCAGCGCGATGTCGGCGGTGCGGTTCGGGTCGTACTCGAGCGCGTTGACGGTCGCCGGGACGCCGTCCTTGTCGCGACGGAAATCGACCTTGCGGTAGAGCTTGCGGGCGCCGCCGCCGCGGAAGCGGCTGGTGATGTGGCCGTGCGCGTTGCGACCGCCCGTCTTCTTCAGGCGCTCGGTCAGCGACTTCTCCGGGCGCTTGCCCTTCGTCAGGTGGCTGAAGTCCAGGACGGACGCGTTGCGGCGGCCGGCGGACGTGGGCTTGTAGACTTTGACTGGCATCGGTCTGCGGTCTGGTGTGCGTGGCGTTCAGCGACCTAATTGACGTCGATCGAGTCGCCGTCCTTGAGCGTGACGACGGCCTTCTTCCAGGCGGGCGTGTGGCCGGGGCGGCCGAAGACGCGGCGGCGCTTCGCCGGCATCGTGATCATGTTGACGGCCTCGACCTTGACCGAGAACAGCGTCTCGATGGCCTTTTTGACCTCGATCTTGTTCGTGTCCTTGTGGACCTCGAAGGTGTACTGGTTGCGGGCCTCCTGGACGCCCGCCGACTTCTCGGTCACGACCGGGCGGCGGACGACGTCGTAGTACTGTTCGGCGTTGGCCATGGATCAGCTCTCCTTCTTGGCGAACCGCTGCTCGAGCGACTCGTAGGCGGCAGGCGTGAGCACCAGGTAGCGGCGCAGGAGCACCTGGCGGGCGTTGAGGTCGTCGAGCCTGGCGACGTCGACCAGCGGCACGTTGCGGAGCGACTTGTAGAGGTTGTCGTCCTTGACGTCGGTGACGACCGTGGCGCTCTTGCTCATGCCGAGCTGCGCGAGGATCGCGAAGGCCGACTTGGTGTTGGGGGCGTCGGCCGGGAAGCCGTCGGCGATGGCGACCTCGCCATCACGAAACTTGGTGAAGAGGGCGTTGCGCAGGGCGACCCGGCGCGCCTTCTTCGGCATGTGGTAGGCGTGGTCGCGCGGCTGCGGCGGGTGGATCCGGCCACCACCGCGCCAGATCGGCGACTTGGTCGTGCCCATGCGGGCGCGGCCGGTGTGCTTCTGCGGCCACAGCTTCTTGTTGCCGCCGCGGACCATCGAGCGCGTCTTGGCCTTGACCGTGCCCTGGCGCTGGTTGGCCTCATACATGACGACGGCGTCCTTGAGCGTGCGCCCAAGCACCTTCGCCCCGAAGGCGCCCGCGTCGACGTCCTTCGTCGCGACCGAACCGCCCTGGAATACCTTGACCTCGACCATGGGGTGTAGCTCCTCGAGTCGCTTTGGTGCTGCCTCAGCAGGCCTTGATGCGGATGTCCACGCCCGCGGGCATGTTGAGCTTGCTCAGCGCGTCGACCGTCTTGGTGGTCGGCTCCGAGATGTAGATCAGGCGCTTGTGCGTGCGCACCTCGAACTGCTCACGGCTCTTCTTGTCGACGTGCGGCGACCGCAGGACCGTGTAGCGCTCGATGCGCGTCGGCAGCGGGACCGGCCCCGCGACGCGCGCGCCCGTGCGCTTGCTCGTCTCGACGATGTCGAGAGACGCCTGGT
>CAZTQF010000635.1:0-2347 GCA_964615255.1 uncultured candidatus Brocadiaceae bacterium
CTGCACGGACACGGCAACATCGTGCCGGGGCTCGAGCAGAAGCTCGCGGGCAAGTCCGCCGGAGACAAGGACGACGTCACGGTGACGCCCGCCGACGGCTACGGCGAGTACGATCCGACGCTCGACCAGCAGGTCCCGCGCAGCGCTTTCCCCGCCGACGCCGAGCTGCAGGTCGGGGTCGCCTTCCAGGCGCAGACTCAGGAGGGCAAGCCGATCACGCTTTGGATCCGCGCGATCCAGGGCGACGAGGTGACGGTTTCCCCCAACCACCCGATGGCGGGCCAGACCCTCAACTTCCACGTCGAGATCGTCGAGGTGCGCGAGGCGACCGCGCAAGAGAAAGAGCACGGCCACGCGCACGGGCCAGCGGGCCACGACCACTAGGCCGGGCAGGGCAGCGCGGCGGACGTTGGCGTCACTCGGGGCGTCACCCGGACGGCGCTACTTCTTCGGCGGCAGCTTGGCGACGAACTTCGAGGGGTCCTGCTCGAACTTCGCCTGGCACTTGCCGCAGCAGAACGCCACCCGCCGACCGTCGTGCTCGACGACGTGGGCAGGGTCGACCGCAGCGCCGCTGACCGGGCACTTGTCGTTGACCGGCGCAGCAGGCGCGGGAGCGGCGCCCGGCAGCTTCGCGGCGAACGCCGCGGGGTCCTTTTCGAACTTCGCCTTGCACTTGCCGCAGCAGAAGGCGACCCGCTTGCCTTCGTGCAGCACGAAGAAGTTCGCGTCGATCGCTGCCCCGCTCACGGGGCACTTGTCGTTGACCGGCTTGTTCCGCTCCTCGCGGTCGGCGATCTCCTGCCGCGCTGCGGCGAGCCGCGCCTCGACGTAGTCGCCCAGGTCGACCTGCACGTCGGCGAGCGCGTCCTTGTGCGCGGCGACGCCGTCAGGCGTCACCTTGCTCTGCCACAGGTAGACCTGGCGGAGCTTGGGCAGCCCGGCGACTGCAGCGAGCCCGGCGTCCCCGAGCTGCGTGCCGTAGGCGTTGAGGTACTCAAGATGCTCCATGCCGGCGAGCGCCGCGGCCCCGCCGTCCCCAAACTTGGTGCCGGAGACGTTGAGCCGTCGGAGCTGCTGCAGCTTGGCGAGGTGGTCGGCGGCGCCGTCGCCGATCGCGGTGCGGCCGACGTTCAGCCACACCAACACCGGCGCCAGCGGCGCGAGCTCGGCGAGCGTCTGGTCGGTGACCTTGTCCCGGAGCAGCGAGAGGTTGGCCTCGACGGCCTCCGTGTCGGCGGCGATCCGCTGCACGACGACCCCCTTGTCGCGCAGCGCCGCCACCGCCGCGTCGATCGCCTGCCGCTGCTCGTCGGTGAGCGAGGGCAGCTCGAAGGTGATCTTGGGCAAGACCTGCGCCGCGAGCTCGGCGGCGATGAACTCGTCGCCCGCTGCGGGCCACTCCGCGCCCTCACGGACCCAGCGCGCGAACAGCGCCTGCTGCTCGGCCGTCAGCGGCTCGCCGCGCGCCGGCATCAGCTCGTCGTCGTCGCGCCCGAGGCCGAGGCGCCGGATCAGCTCGCTGTCCGCGGGGTCCTTCGGCGCGATCGTCCAGAAGTCCTCGTCGCCCGGCGCGAACACGAACTCGCGCTTGTCGAGGCGCAGGTCGCCTTCCTGCTCGTCGGGGCCGTGACAGTCGACGCAGCGCTGCACCAGGATCGGCGCGATCTGCTTGGTGAAGTCGACCTTGTCCTGGGCGAGCAGCGGCAGGCCGAGGAACAGCAACGCAGCAGGGGTTCGCATGGGCGGATCATCCCCGCTGGCGTCGCCGACGCAACCCGCTCGCGCCGAAGACCTGCAGCGCGTCAGGCGCGCCGGCCCTGGACGTCGTGCCCGGCCGCCGCGAGCACGTCCTCGGTGTGGTTCAGGATCGAGCGGACCCAGTCGCGCTTGGCGGCGTAGGAGCCGGCGAAGAACGAGCGCTTGAAGCCGTAGATCAGCACGTCCTTGAGGGCCCGCGCGTCCAGCCGGAACGCCGCCACGGCCTTCTGCACCTCTTCGGTCATGGTCGTCCGGGACACGAGGCGGTTGTCGGTGCAGAGCGTCACGCTGCAGCGCGCCGCGCGCATCTTCTTGAACGGGTGCCGCGCCAGGTTCCGGCGCAGCTCCGGCATCGTCTGCTGGTTGCTCGTCAAGCAGACTTCGAGCGTGATCCGACGGTCCGCGACGTAGCGGACCAGCTCGTCGATGAAGCGCCGCTTGTCGGGGATCGAGCGGTCGCGGATGTGGCGGCTGCTGAACAGCCAGGTGCCGTGCCCGATGCGGTCGGCGTGGCAGTCGGTGATGGCCTGGAAGATCGACTCGGGGCCATAGTCCTCGCCGGCGTGCACGGTCTTGCCCAGGAAGT
>CAZTQF010000636.1:0-2339 GCA_964615255.1 uncultured candidatus Brocadiaceae bacterium
GTGGGTCCCAAGACCTACCCGGACGAGCTGATGGTCCGTCTGCTGACCGTCGCGTGCGAGCAGCTCGGCGTCACGCCTGACGAAGCGCTGCGCGCCTTCGGCAAGTACGCCTTCGGCGGCCTCACGAAGCGCTACCCCGCGTTCCTCGAGGGCGTCGAACATCCGCGCGAGCTGCTGCTGGCGGTGCACGGCATCATCCACGTCGAGGTCAAGAAGCTGATGGAGGGCGCGACGCCGCCGAACCTCTACTACGAGGACGTCGACGACGACCCTGACCGCCTCGTGATCCACTATGAGTCGAGCCGCGGGCTCTGCGCGCTGATGGAGGGCCTGCTCGACGGCGTCGCCGAGCACTTCGGCGTCGAGATCCGCTACGAGCAGCGCGCGTGCGCGCACCGGGGCGCTTCGCGCTGCACCTTCGAGCTCGCGTTCCAGCCGGCGGTGAAGGCCTGACATGGACGCCGCGCTCTGGGAGCGACGCCTGCAGCGGGAGAAGGACCGCAACCTCGTGCTCGAGCAGATCATCGAGGACAAGACGCGCGAGCTCTACCTCGCCAACGAGAAGCTCCGTGAGCAGAACGAGGGGCTCGAGGCCGAGATCGAGGCGCGCACGCTGGACCTCCGCGCGGCCTTCCAGGCCGCCGAGGCCGCCAACCTCGCCAAGACCGAGTTCCTGGCGCAGATGAGCCACGAGCTGCGCACGCCGCTGCACGGTTTGACCGGCACGATCGACGCGCTGACCCGCACCGGGCTCGAGGCCGGCCAGCGCGCGCTCCTGGACCAGTGCCAGACGTCCGCCGAGCGGCTGCTGCGCGTGATCGGTGAGGTGCTCGACTTCGCGCGGATCGAGTCCGGCAAGCTGGAGTTCGAGCTGCGCCCGACGTGTCTGCGCGACGTGATCGACGCCGCGGCCTCGTCGTTCGCCGCGGCTGCCGAGCACAAGGGCATCGCGCTCCGAAGCGAGCTGTGCGGCGAGACGGATACCTGGGTCCTGGCGGACTCTCATCGCCTCGGCCAGGTGCTGGCCAACCTGCTCAGCAACGCGGTCAAGTTCACCGAGCGCGGCGAGATCCTGGTGCGCGCCGACGTGCGCCCTGACGGCGAGCACGCGGAGGTCACCTGGACCGTCCGCGACAGCGGCTGCGGAATGACGCGCGCCGCCGCGGCGCGGATCTTCGGCGCTTTCCGCCAGGCGGAGGTCGCGACGACCCGGCGCTTCGGCGGCACCGGCCTCGGTCTCTCGATCGTCAAGGGCCTCGTCGAGGCGATGGACGGGCAGGTCTCGGTGGAGACGCGCATCGGTCACGGCACCACCTTCGTGGTCACGACGCGACACCGACGCTGCGAGGAGCGCGAGGTTCGTCAGCCTGCCAAGGCCACCGGGCTCGACCTCTCGGGCAAGCGGGTGCTGGTCGTCGACGACCACCCGATCAACCGGACGCTCTGCGAGGCGATGATGAGCGGCTGCAACTGCGATCTGGTCTTCGCCAAGAATGGCCAGGAGGCGATCGTGCAGGTCGCGGCGCGGGCGCCGGACCTGATCCTCATGGACTGCCACATGCCCGGGATGTCGGGCCTCGAGGCGGCCCGCATGATCCGCGCGGCGGGGTTCGACAGCCCGATCCTCGCGGTCAGCGCCGACGTGACCACCGACAACGCGACAGCGGTCGCCGCCGCGGGCATGCAGGGGATCCTCGGCAAGCCGTTCCGGCAGGCGGACCTGTTCCGCGCCGTCGGCGAGGTGATGGGGCCGGACCCTGCCGACGCGCGCTAGGGTGTCGCAGGCGCGGCGAGGCGGCGCGTTCGTGAGGTGAGCATGGAGCAGACCCTGAGCGGCAGGTCCGCCGTCGTGACCGGCGGCGGCTACAACATCGGGCGCGCGGTCGCCCTGCGGCTGGCGGCGCAGGGCGCGCGCGTCACGGTCTTCGGCAGGCGCCAAGCGCTGCTCGACGAGACCGTCGCGCAGGTCGAGGCCTGCGGCGGCGACGCGCTGGCCGTGGCCGGCGACGTCACGGTCTACGCCGACTGCGAGCGCGCGGTCGCGATGGCCACCGAGCGCTTCGGCGCGGTCGACGCGCTGGCGGCGATCGCTGGCGGCAGCGGCGCGGAGGCGCCGGTCGACGAGGTCGACCCGACGGCGTGGGCGCGGGTGGTCGAGGTCAACCTGACGGGGACGTTCCACGCGATCCGCGCCGCGCTGCCGCAGATGAAGGCGCGCGGCTCGGGCGCGATCGTGACGACCTGCGGCGGCGGCGGCTGGTTTCCCGTCGTGGGCGCGCACGCGACGGCCTACGCGGCCGCCAAGGCCGGCGTGTGCCGGCTGACCGACCAGCTGGCCG
>CAZTQF010000637.1:0-2339 GCA_964615255.1 uncultured candidatus Brocadiaceae bacterium
CGGCAGCTACATCGGGGCGCTCGCTGCGGGGCTGCGAGACCGCGCGGAGCTGGGCCTCGCGTACCTCGGGCGGCCAGGGGACGGCGCCCCGGACGCAGCGACCTGGAGCTGGAGCGCCAGCGTGCCCTACGAAGGAGACCCGAGCGGCCTCGGCCACCGGCTCAAGATGCTCGCGCGCTGGCGCGGCCTCCCGCTGCTCGCCGCCAAGCACGGCAGCGCGGCCATGCGCGCGCTGCTGGCACGCGCACGCCAGGAGTTTTACCCGGATGTGGCGCTCGTGGAGATGGCTCAGATGGCGCATTTCCTGCCCGAGCTGCGGGGCATTCCGACCGTCTTGACCGACCACGAGGCCGGCCAGCCTGCGAACGCCGGCACGGGCCTGGGTGCCTGGGCGGACCGGCGCGACGCCGCGCTCTGGTCGCGCTACCTGCGGAGCTACTTCCCGCTCGCCGACCGGCTCCAAGCGGTGACCGAAGAAGACGCCGCGTCGCTCCGCGGCGCCCTCGGCCGGGCGGTCGAGGTCCGACCTGCCGCGCTGCTGGCCCCGCAAGGCGCCTGCGATCCTGGGGCCGTGCCGCCGACGGCGCTCTTCGTCGGCGACTACCGGCACCGCCCGATACCCGAGGCAGCGCGCAGGCTGGCCGACGAGGTCTGGCCGAAGATCCGGGATCGCTGCCCCGAAGCGCAGCTGCTGCTCGCAGGCCCCCACCCCGAGCCAGTTCAGGACCTGAGCCGCGTCGAGGGGGTTCAGGTCTTGGGCTTCGTGGAGGACCTGACCGGGCTGATGGGATCTGCCCGCCTCATGCTCGGCCCGACCTGGTCGGGCGGCGGATTCCGCGTCAAGAACGCGACCGCGCTCCTCCACGGCCTGCCCGTCGTGACCAACGCGCTGGGGGCCCGCGGCTGCGCGGCCGGCGCGCCGGCATGCACCATCGCCGAGACGCCTGACGCGCTCGCCGCTGCGACCTGCGCGCTGCTCCAAGACCCGGCCCGCGCGCGCGCTGCCGGCGACGCCGCGAGACAGTGGGCGCTCGCGCAGTTCTCCCCTTCGGCGGTCGCGACGCGTCAACTCGAAACGCTTCGATCGCTGGCGCCTGGCGCCTCCGCCTGAGCCGACGCCGTCAGCTCTTCGCGACGGGCGTCTGCGTCACGACCTGCTTGGCAGGCGTCGAGGCCGCCGGCGGCGAGGCCTGAGGCTGCGGCTGCTTGCCCAGGCGGAACTTCCGCATGGTCTCCTGCAGGAACGACTCCATCTTGGAGGTCTCCTTACCTCGCACGAAGTTCCAAAGGATGCGGAACCAGCGCTGCGGACGCAGCAGCAGGCTGCGCGTGTAGAAGGCGCGCACGACCTTGTACTTCCACTTGGTCAGCTCTTGGGCCGTGAAGTTCTCGTTGTACTTCCGGTCCTCGCTGAGGAACGTGTTGTGCACGTAGATCGGCAGCTTCAGGAAGGCGTCGTCGTAGACGACCTTGCCCTCCTTCTCGAGCTGACGCGTGATCTCGGTGTTGGGCAGCGGGAAGAAGAAGCCCGCCGAGACGTCGTCGACCCCGGCCTTGCCGAGTTTGGCCGCCAGCTTGACGGTCGCGGCCATGTCCTCGGGTTCGTCGGTCGGGTAGGCCAGCACGAAGAACGCGCCGACGTTGAGCCCCGCCTTGACCGACGCGCGCACCGCCCGGAAGAGCTTCTCGTCGGAGAGCATCTTCTTCATGTGCTTGCGGGTGCGCTCGCTGCCCGACTCGGGCGCGAAGTTGAGCGACTTGCAGCCGCTGCGGACCAGCAGCCGCGCGACCTCCTCGTCGATCACCTCGCTGCGCGTGCCCGCGGGCAGCTGCCAGGTGATGTCGAGGCCGCGGCTCTCGACCTCGTTGCAGAACTCGACCACCCAGTTGCGCTTGAGGATCGCGGTCAGGTCCTGGAACGGGAAGTTGGTCGCGCCGTACTTGTGGTAGTAGTGCTCGATCTCGTCGAGGACGTCCTTCGGCGTCCGGGCGAACCACCGCGTCGTCCACATGTTCGGCGAGCTGCAGTAGGTGCACTGGTACGGGCAGCCGCGGGTCGCCAGGATTGGCACGGTCTTGCCGTAGTAGATGCCGCTGACGAGGCGGTTCGACGAGTAGGCGTCGACGTCGAAGTACTCCCACGCCGGCCACGGGATCTCGTCGACGTTCTTGATGCGGTCGCGGCGGTCGTTCTTCTGCAGCGAGCCGTCGCCGCGACGGAACATGATCCCTGGGATCACCTCGTGGTCGAGCTTGAGCTCGAGCGCCCGGAACAGCGCGACCGCCGTCTCCTCGCCCTCGCCGAGCACCAGGTAGTCGATCGGCGCCTGCTCCATCGA
>CAZTQF010000638.1:0-2336 GCA_964615255.1 uncultured candidatus Brocadiaceae bacterium
GAGCTGCTCGAGCAGTTCGACGGCGCGCTCCGTGTCCGGCCCTTCGCCGCGCATCAGCTCTGCCATCGCCCAGAGGAACAGGTGACGGCCGTCGTCTTGGCGCGCGGCCGCTTCGAAGTGCCCGCAGGCGCTCTCGGCGTCGCCGCTGCGCAGCGCGAACAGCGCCTGCACGTAGCGGCCCTCCGGGCTCGAGCGCAGGTCCTCAGGCAGCGCGCGCATCCGCGCGACGTCCTTGGCCGTGACCTCTCGCTCTGCCGCTGCAAGGCCGAAGAATGAGAGCTCCGCTGTGGGGTCGTGCGCGTGGCGGAGCACGTTGCGCATGCCCTCGAGGGCAGCGTCGCCGCCGTAAAGGCGCGTGGTCAGCTCGGTGTGCAGCGCCCACATCGGCGTCGAGGTCGGGAACCGGTCGACGAGCTCGGCGACGCGCGCGATGGTCTCGACGACGCCGAGGCGGCCGATCAGCCGATCGGTCGTCGCGCGGAGCTGCGCGGTGTCCTCCTCGCCGCGCGCGACGCGCTCGAGGTGGCCGAGCATGATCTCGGTCGGGTTGACGGGCAGCCCGCCCTGCTGGTGGCGGAGGAGGAAGTGCACGACGTCGCCGCGGGCGCCGTCGCTCTGCAGGTGGCCCAGCGCCATCGCGCGCAGGGTCGACGCGGCGTCGGGCGTCGCAGCTGCGGCGCGCGGGGCGAGCTCGTAGAAGGCGCGCAGGAGCCGCTCGCGGTCCCCGGCGTACGGTCCGCGCAGGATCTGGCTGAGCACGAAGCACGCGTCCTTGGGCGTCGCCGCCGTCGTGATCAGCGCGAGGTCGTCGTCGTCCCACGGCCGCAGCTGCGGCGTCGCGAGCCACTGGGACAGCCGCGTGTCGCGAGCCATCTCGGGGAAGCCGCCGGCGCGGAAGCCCGCCACGAGGCGCTGGGCGCCGTAGGCGAAGGTCAGCTTGGAGCCGCCGATCCCGCCCGCTGCGCACGCTTCGCGCAGCCTTCGGTCGAGGCCGGGTTCGGGCACGTAGGTCGGGTCGGCGCCGGCGTAGGCGACCTCGCGGTAGAGCACGGGGTTCTGGAACCCGGCGGCGAACAGCTCGGCGTGCACGGCAGCGGCGGCGGCCGCCAGCCCGGCGTCGGCGCTCGCGCGCGCGAGCAGCAGGTAGTGGGTCTGCTTGCTCGGGTCCCGGCGCAGCAGCGCCTCGGCGCGCGGCAGCGTCAGCCGCGCGAGATGCCGCTCCTGCAGGCCGCTGAGCAGCTCGAGCCGTTCCTGCTGCTCTTCAGGGTCTGCTGGCGCGAGCCAGTCGACCATCGAGACCTGGCCGAACGTCGCCAGCGTGGCGTGCAGCAGCAGATCCGCCGGGTCCTGCTGCAGTTGCACTGCGGCGATCGCGGCTGCCTCGGCGAACAGGCCCATGCGCGCAGCGAGCGCAGGATCGCGCGGCTCGGTGACGAGCGCGTAGACCTGCTTGGCGCGGTCCGCCTCGCCCTCGAGGACGAGCAGGCGCGCCAGTCGTTCGGCCACGACGGCGCCGCCGTCGAAGCCGAGCGCCGCCAGCCAGCGTGAGCCGGCACGCGTCCGGTCTCCCGTCGCGAGCGCGAGGTCACCGGCCAACGCGTAGAGCCCGCCGCTCCGCTCGTCGGGCCGCGCGGTCGCGAGCGCGCGCTCGAGCAGCGCGAAGGCGGTCTTGGGGTGGCTCTCCGTCAGCAGTGGGAGCGCCGCGAGCAGGGAGCGCTGCGGGGCTGCGCCGAGCGCGAGCGCGCCGCGCAGCGAGAGGGCCGCGGCCTTGAGCGTGTCGTCCTCGAGTTCGCTGCTGGCCGCCTCCAGCCACGCGGCGTATGCCTCGTGGACGAGCGCGCCGTCGTCGTCCCCCTCGACCGGGGCCGCCGCCTCGAGGAGTTCGAGCGCGGCGGGGACGCGACCCGCAGCCGCGAACGCCCGCGCCGCGAGCATGCGCGCGATCAGGGCGGCGTCGGGGGCCGTCATCGGCGGGGTCACGAACCCAACAGCAGTCGTCGGAGCGTCCTCGAGCGCCAGCCGCACGAGCTCCTGCTGCAGCGCGGGGGACTCCTGCGAGCGCGGCAGCGCGAGGCGCACGAACGTCCGCAGCGGCTGGTCGGCGAGGCGCTTGGCCTGGATCGCGAGGCGCAGCGTCTCTTCGTCAGGCAACACCGCCCGGATGGTCAGGTCCGCGGTCGTCGCGGCCTCTTCGAACCGCTCCTGCGCGATCAGCGCGCGGAGCTCGAGCTGCCGCGGCAGGTTGGCGCGGGGGAAGGCGCCGATCGCCGCGCGCGCGCAGTTCATCGCGATGCGCGCAGCGAGCGCCCCGGGCTGGGACAGCGCCGTCTCGGCGC